>CAYYJO010000068.1:0-10656 GCA_964472265.1 uncultured Caldisericales bacterium
ACATTAGACAGACAAACTGCCAGAATGTTTCTGCGAGATGTCACCATAACCAAAATGATCGGCTCGATAAAAAAATGATTCAACAAAAAATAATTGATTGGAGTTGGCCGGGATGTAAAATTCCATGTTCGGAAAGGCGGTAAGCATGGATAACAACTTTCTGGTAAAAAGAGGTTTGGCTGACATGCTCGTTGGCGGCGTCATCATGGACGTGGTTACGCCAGATCATGCAAAGATAGCGGAAGAAGCCGGAGCCGTTGCGGTTATGGCGTTGGAGCGCGTTCCTGCCGACATCAGGAAAGATGGCGGAGTGGCAAGAATGTCTGACCCACAGATGATCGAAGGCATCATGAAGGCCGTGTCGATTCCTGTCATGGCAAAGTGCAGGATCGGCCACACGCTCGAAGCCAGAGTGCTTGAAGCAATCGGCATCGACTACATTGATGAATCGGAAGTCCTCACTCCAGCCGACGATGAGTTCCACGTCGACAAATGGGCGTTCAAGGTTCCGTTCGTCTGTGGCTGCAGAAACCTTGGCGAAGCCCTCAGAAGGATAGCCGAAGGTTCAGCAATGATCAGAACCAAAGGTGAGGCCGGGACAGGCAACGTCGTTGAGGCAGTCAGACACCAGAGACAGGTTCAGCGCGACATCAGAAGGGTCGTCATGGCATCTGATGAAGAGCTGGTCACAATTGCAAAGGAACTTGGCGCACCGGTCGAACTCCTCCGCATCGTCAAAAAAGAGGGCAGACTTCCTGTCGTCAACTTCGCAGCAGGCGGAGTGGCAACACCGGCAGATGCAGCATTGATGATGTATCTTGGTTCAGACGGCGTTTTTGTTGGATCAGGCATCTTCAAGTCAGGTAACCCGGCAAAGCGTGCAAAAGCCATCGTTGATGCAGTCGCACACTGGCAGGAACCCGCAGTTATCGCCGAAGTCTCAAAGAACCTCGGTGAACCGATGGTTGGAATCAATCTCGACACCCTCAAGGACAACGAGAGACTGGCTGGCAGAGGCTGGTGAGAGCAGGCGTTTTCGCTCTCCAGGGCGATGTCATCCAGCACGTCAGGGTTCTAAAATCTCTCGGTGCTGAAGTTATCGAGGTCCGAAACCCTGGCGATCTGAATCTCTGTGATGGTTTGGTCGTCCCAGGAGGCGAATCCACAACCTTTGGAAAACTGGCATCCCGTTGCGGACTTGATCTCGAAATAATCAAAAGAGTCAATGACGGCATGCCCATTTTCGGCACATGTGCCGGTCTGATCATGATGGCAAAAGAGCTTGACGGATACCCGGATCAACCGACATGGAAACTCATGGACGTCACTGTCAGGCGCAACGCCTACGGTCGACAGCTCCAGTCGTCGGTCGAGGAAATCGAAATCGAAGGCAATGGCAAGGCTGATGTTGCATTTATCAGGGCTCCTTTCATCACAAGAGTGGGGCAAAACGTCAAGGTACTTGCAAAAGACGGCCGGAACAATATAGTTTTTGTAGAAGAAGGCAACAAACTCGGTGCTGCATTCCATCCTGAAATGACGGGAAATCTGGCAGTACACCGGATGTTTCTTGAAAAAATAAGGAGGATGTAAATGTCAGGTCACAGCAAGTGGCACAATATTCAAGGCAAGAAGTCGGTAACCGACGCAAAGAGGGGCAAGATCTTCACAAAGATCGGCCGTGAAATCATCATCGCAGCACGCGACGGTGGCGGAAACCCGGAATCAAACTTCAAACTCAGGGCAGCTCTTGACAAAGCTTCAACAGCGGCAATGCCAAAAGAGAACATCAAGAGAGCCATCCAGCGTGGAACAGGCGAAATTGAAGGCGCAATCTATGAAGAAGCCCTCTACGAAGGCATCGGCCCTGCAGGAACGGCAATCATAGTTGAAGCCCTCACAGACAGCAAGAACAGGACAATCTCCGAGTTCAAGAAGATTTTCAGCAAGCACGGCGGAAACCTTGGCGAACAGGGATGCGTTGCCTGGAACTTCCTCAGACAGGGTGACATTTCGATCGAAGGCGGCGGAAAGTCGCTTGACGATGTGTTCATGATCGCAGCCGACGCAGGAGCAGAAGATGTTGCTGAGGACGGTGACGGTTTCATCGTTACAACACCATCGGATCAGCTTCATGCCGTTTCGGAAGCGCTCAAGAAGGCTGGCTTCAAGGTAAAAGAAGAGGGTCTCGTCTACAACCCAAAGTCAACCATCAAAATTTCAGGCAATGATGCCGAAAAGCTCTTGAAGCTCCAGAACGAACTTGAAGATCATGACGACGTGCAGAAGGTCTTTACAAACTCGGAGATCGACGACGCCGAAATGGAGCGCATCGCAGCCATCCTCGAATGAGGATACTGGCAGTCGATCCTGGCTTGGCCAGAGTCGGCTGGGCAGTGCTCGATAAAAGCGGTCAGACAATACGTCTTGTCGACTGCGGACTAGTAGAAACACCGGCCGGTGGGGAGGTTCCTCACCGGCTTTGTATTATCCACGAGCAGCTGCTTGACATTGCAAAGAAATTCCAAGTCAGCCAGATGGCTGTCGAGGAGCTGTTTTTTGCCAAGAACACAACGACGGCCATTCTTGTCGCCCAGGCCAGGGGCGTTATCCTGATGGTCGCCCACCACGTCGAAATCCCTGTCTTTGAATACAAGCCCAACGAGGTCAAGCTGGCCGTCACAAGCTACGGCGCTGCGGACAAGTCGCAGGTTGGGGCAATGGTAAGGATGATCCTTGGATTGGCCGATGTTCCCAAGCCAGATGACGTTGCCGACGCCTGCGCCCTTGGCATTTGTCATTTGTTTAGCGTGAGATGAAAACAAATTATTAAAGAAAGCCTATTGAGCAAATGTTCAAATAAGATAGTATTATTAGCACTTCGCCGTCCGGCCTCTGCATGTAAGCCCAAAAGGACGGCTTTTTCATAGTATCGGGAGGAAGCATTGAAATTTGTGAGTACATCATCATAAACTATAGAAATGAGTTTTTGATAGAAAATGAAAGATTCTTTGGCATCATAACAATTTTATGCTACCTTCAAAAAATCATTGCGCCACAAAGTTCCTGGAAAAAACGCTTTCTAGAGTTGCTGGACAAATATCCTGACGATCTGAAAGACAGAATGGGGTTTCAAAAAAACTGGCAAGAATCACCTATCTGGCAGGATTAACAAACCAAGGTTCATCTTATTCAAGAAACACAACTTGACCCCTCAACTTCAAGATGATTCGACAGTGTATAAATATTCCCTAGTATTTAAAAACCCGCAGGGGTGAACAACCCCTGCGGCATTCCCTGAAATCCCCAATCCTACTTGCTCTTCTGCTGACCGTCGCGGATCATGCCTGCAAGAAGCACGTCCACGAGAGTGTTTCCGGTTCCACCTTCGCCGGATGAGCCAGCCACGATGTCTGGCACCAGCTTGATCTTGTTGGAGGCAAGCGCCTGCGCAATCTGCACGGCTGCGTAGTTGTTCGACTCCATCGAATCAATCTTCTGCTTGATGACATCAGCTTCTGCCGTACCGACAGCTTTGGTTTTCTCAGCTTCTGCGTTGCCGACCGTTGTCAAAACCTTTGCGTCTGCTTCAGCGTTGATGGTCTTCGATTTTGCCTGACCTTCAGCCTCCTTGATGGCAGCCTCGGCGTTGAAACCGGCAATGGTCACGCTCCTTTCAGAGTCAACAACCCTTGCCTGCGTCTGAGCCATGGCCTTTGCCTGTTCAAGCTCTTTCCTCGTTTCCTCAGCAAGCCTCTGGGTGTCGTAAGTCACCTTCTCCTGTTCGGCAATCTTCCTGTCCGTGAGGGTCTTCATCAAGGCCTCAGGAGGCGTGATGTCGCCGATCAGCGTGTCGATGGCATTGACGTTGTATTCCTTGAGAGCCTCGCGGATTGCTGTCTTTGCCTGATCCTGCCTCTCGCTCCTCTTGCGGAGGAACTCGATGACATCGGAAGTCTGTGCGGCATTCCTGAAGTAGTTGCCAATGGTCGGTTCAAGCACCTGCGTGACAAGGTTCACCATGGTTCCAAAGCGTGCGATGACCTTTGGAGCCTCGTTCCTTGGCACGTGGATGATCTGGCTGACGTCAAGGTTGAAGGTGAAGCCGTCGGATGACCTGACAGTGATTGTCGAAAGCCTCTCGTCGAGCTTGTGCGATTCGGTTTTGCCTGTCGCCCAGTTGAGGACGATGTTTGCCGTTGGCACCAGCTCAACCTTGTGGGTGTAAGGATTGATCGGGTATTTGCCTGGATCGAGCGGCTCAATCCAGACGCCCCTCTTGCCCTTGTCCACCAGATTTCCGTGCTGGAAAGCGTCTCCGGTCAAGTCCTGTCCCTTTTCGCCGACATAAGCGATCACGACACCGACCTGTGCTATTGGAACTTCTGTGAGCGGTACCTGTTCAACAGTTGCAAACAGCGGGTTGATGAAGTAGCGTCCTGCAAGGATGACCTGCTCCTGACGACCCTTGTATCCGCCATTGTCAATGAAGGTCTGCGGATCCTGGAACATGTTGTGTCCCTGTATCTCACGGCCTGCAATCTCACCGGTTTCAAGCGGTTTGCCTTCCTTTGTGGTCACGATGCCGACCATGTTGTTGGCAATCTCTATCACTTCTACTTCCTTGACCGAAAACAGAGCCTTGTTGATCCTGTAGGTTCCTGGAGGGATGATGGCAATCTGTGGGCCACGCTCTCCGCCTTCCTCAAGATACGCCCTTGCATCCTGGAACGACTCGCATTCGACCCTTCTGCCAAGAATCCTTCCGCCTGTGAGCGGTTTTCCATCCTGTGCCTCAACGATGCCGATCCTGTTGACGGCAATGGTTGTGAACGGCTCAAGCTTGATGTAATACTGCCACGGCCAAAGTCCGAAGTGGATTCCCGGTGCCAGTGTATCAGCCTGGACTCCTGCTTCGCCATGCAAAGCGATGATGGCTCCATCGGGAAGAGTCCTGTGCCTTCCAAACAGCACGAACTTCTTTGTGACGATTCCGATCTGGTCTTTCGGAATGAACACCATTCCAAACAGCCTCAGTATCAGCCTCGAAAATATGAGCAGGAAAAGAATGCCCGCAATCGTCCAGAACCACCATGTGCCAAAAATTTCTTCCATCATTGAACTCCTTTCTCCGATATTTGACACGGGATGGTTTCCAAAGTTTTTACAAAAAGCCATCGATTTGGGCACATGGTTTTCACAATTGATTAAACTGGGGTTAGTAACTGTATAAACTATTGAAAAATACAGTATTCTGACGTCTCCAAAAAGCTGGAAACAGAAAAATTCAAGAAATATTCGATTTTTTTACACCTAAAAAATCGTACAGGTAAGAATCAAAAGAATCTCAGACCACATTTCATTACAACACCCAATCAATTGTGTCAGGTAAAACTACCTTGGTAAAAAATTGGAAAACTTACGTCCAGACTTCATCGCTTCCAATCATTTATTTGGCTTCCACAACTGCTATACTCTGTAGCAAGAGGTGGCCATGATAGCGCATCTTTGCGGAACAGTCGAAACAATCGAGGATGAGTACATCGTTTTGGACGTCGGTGGCGTTGGCTACCAGGTTTTCATCGGGAAAATCCCCGACCTTTCCATTGGCGGAACAATAAAGCTCCACACAATTCAACAATTCAAGGAAGACGGCGTCACGCTTTTTGGCTTTGCCACACAGACAGAATGCAAGCTGATGCAGACAATAATGGCAAAAGTCTCGGGTGTTGGCGGTAAAACCGCTCTTGGCATCCTTCGCAACCTTTCACCTGGACAAATTGCAGATGCCGTCATCTACGAAAAACCGCACGTTTTCCAGGCGGTTCCCGGAATTGGCGCCAAGCTGAGCCAGAGAATGGTTCTTGAACTCAAGGACGCCATGGGTCAGGTGCAAGTCCAGTCCAGAGCGCTGCCGGTTGGTGGAGACATGATGGACGAGGCCAGAGCAGCGTTGCGTGCCCTTGGATTCTCGATGGGCGAGGTCGAAAGGGCGCTTTCAGGCTTGGGCAAAACCGAAAAATCAGCCGAAGAAATCATTAAAGTCGCACTCGGAAAGTTATCAAGGTGACCTTCCAACACGGAGGAATAGTGAAGAAAACAATACTTGTTATTTTGGTGGCCATTCTTATTCTGCCATTTCCAATATCTTTTGCAGGGCAAAAAACATATCTGAGGAAAATCCTGCTTCTTGGTCAGGTCAACGCAGAAACCCAGTCAGAATTGCGCAAAAACACCGGTGCGTCACAGTCGCAGGTTGTTTCGCTCATCGAACAGCTCAAAACAGCCGGTGAAGTCCAATACTACAACGCTTTCTGGATTCAAAACGCAATTTCAATTGCAGCCACTGACTACGCCCTCTCAGAGATAACAAAAAATACTGGCGTGTCCTCCATCGATGACTATGTTATCAAAACCGAAACCAGAAATGCCAAAAACGTTGATCCCGAGTGGAACCTGAAAGCGATAGGCGCACCCGACATTTGGGCGACAGGCAACAAAGGGAAGGGCGTAACAATCGGCGTTCTCGACTCAGGTTGCGATCCAACCCAGCCGGAACTCAAAGGAAAGGTGAGCCAGTTCGCTTACTTTGACGATTATGGCAGAAAGGGCGACCAGACCGTTCCTTTCGATGGCGATGGCCACGGAACCATGGTCAGTTCGATCATTGCCGGTGAGTCGGTCGGCGTTGCACCTGAAGCAAAGCTCGTCGTGGGCTGTGTTCTTCCAGGTGGCAGCGGAAACCTGAGCCAGATTATAGCGGGTCTCCAATGGATCGCCGACCCTGACGATGACCCTGAAACCAAGGATTACCCAACAGCTGTCAACATGTCGTTTGGCATGCCGTCGGTTGAGGAGTATCTCAAGCCAGGCATTCAGAACTTGATCAAGACAGGCATTTTGCCCATCGCATCCATAGGCAACGAAGGCGAAGGCTCGACTTCCAACCCGGGCAACCTGCCGGAAGTCCTTTCAGTCGGATCGGTTGGGCACAACCTGAAGGCATCGAGCTTTTCAAGCGGTGATATGGTTGTTTGGGAAACATTTGATGATTTCGTAACTGTCACAAAGCCAGATGTTTGCGCGCCCGGTGAGGGAGTGCGTGTTGCGTCGTTGAGAAAAACCTACGACATCGCTGACGGGACAAGCTTCTCCGCTCCTCACGTTGCCGGACTGTGCGCACTCATAGCCTCGCAAAATCCAGGAATAAACCTTGAAGACCTCAAGTCTTCCATCCTCGAAACCGCAACAGACCTTGGGAAACCAGGCAGAGACCGAAGGTATGGCGAAGGGCTCATCGATTCAAAAAAAGCCATTGCCCAGACACAAACCCGCATCAAAAGGAACATCAAAATCACAAGGCCAGGCAGCGCCAGACTTTACGGCAACATTAAGATAAAAACGTCGGACAGGACTTATGAAATCACTGAAGAGCTGGCAAAAAACTTTGACTTCCTTGCAAAAGACACCCAACCGGTTGAAATCAGCGCCTACGGCTTCAAAACAGTCGTTACGGGAGCTGATGAAATCGAGCTTGAACCGCTTCCACTCTACAGGGTGACGCTGTCAACAATCTCGCCTTTACTTGGAGATTTCGTCGAAAGTTCAATCGTGGTCAAGGACACCCCTCTTGCCCAGCTTGAAGCTCCCGATGGAACCATCGTTTTACCGCTACCAGAAGGAAAATACACGTTCCTGATCTCTGCTTTTGGTCACAGCATGACCAGGGTTGAAAAAGAAATCACCGGCGATTCCGAGTTCACAATCACGCTTGAGCCGGCAAAACTTGGATTCATCGATGCCAGGAGATCCTACTTCGGAACAAGGCCGATCCCGATTCGTGGCAAACTCAAACCAGCTTTGGATGCAACAGGCATGTCGTGGTTTTACTGGTCACTCTCTTCAGGGAAAGTCACATCAAACCAGCTTTCAAGGTTCCCATATCTGATCTGGAACGCAGGCGGTACGCTTGATCCAAAGGAAATATCGATTTTAAGCGACTATCTTGATGGCGGGGGCAAGCTGATCCTCACCTCAACGTTCTTTGGAGCCAGCTACTTTGGCGAAACCGAAACAACACCTTTCCTGGCCTCGTATTTTCACTGCACTGGCCTTGAAGATGGCGGAATGACCATCAAATGGTGGAACAAAGACAACTACAGGACGCTTGCCCTGACCACGCTCTGGGGGTTTGCCTCATCATCAAAACTCATTCCAATCGATGATGTTGCCAAGCCATTCCTCAGTTACGCCGGCAATGAAGCCACTTCTTACGCAGGGTTGAGGGTTTCTACGCCAAAAAAACAAGGAATAATACTTGGTTTTACGTTCCCCGACATCAGCAACATCGAGGACGCAAAGTGGCTGATGAAGACCTGCGTTGATTCTTTTGATGATACGGTTAAATGGCAGGCAAAAATAACAGACCAGTCCGGCAATCCATTGAGCGGAACCGCAAAAGTTTCTGATGAAAGCGTCAATTTCACCGACGGCGAACTGTTCATCCCACACATTCCTGCAAATGGCGCAAAAGTAAGCGTTTTTTCTTATGGATACAAGACCGTTGCAGTAAATCTCGTTGAAAACGGACTACCTGAAACGCTTTCGCTTGAAAAAGCCAACATTGGTCAACTGAAGGCAACAGTAAACACGGCATCTTGGGCCATTTTTTCAGACATGCCCATTGAACCGATCAAACTTCAGCCAAATTCAACAATTGACCTGCCTGAGGGCAACTATGAGGTCACACTTGCATCGCAGTTCTTCAAACCCAAAAAAGTGAAGGTTACAGTTCCAGGCACACTTTCGGTTCAGTTGGACAAAAAAGAGCCTGTAATCCTTACTTCGACACCACATCTCACGTTATCCCAGGCTTTTGGTAGTCTCCAGTTGCCGTTTGAAGCCCGCGACGACGTTTCCACCGAAGACATCATCAGTTCGCAAGCGTTCATCTATTCAAGCTCATCGCTTCCAAATTCCAAAACGTTGAAGCTGGCCGATTCAATCCGGACAGCCCTCAAGTGTGGAGCCAAAGTGATTCTGATGGGACCAGGACCAGTCATGAATTATGGCGACCCGGTGTCAATCGATTCAGACACAACGCCGATTCTTTCAGTCGTTGGCTCGAATACTCTCGATGGAATGCTGATTTCAACATCATTTCCACAATCAGGTTTTCAAACCCAGGGCATCCCCGTCATTTCTGGAGGAACTCCACTGGCAACTTTTGTTGGTACAGGCGATGCAATTTGCAGATACGACAACCTTGTTGCCTGCTCGATGTCTTTCGAAATGATCGACCTTGACGTTGTTGGCGCTGAAATGCTGAGGAAAATTCTTGGTCTTTTCAATATCAAGGCAGCCGTGCCAAAAGGAAAGCTGATCAGTGGTCTCGCACCCTCAAAAACACCCGATGTAACCTTCGCCGGTTTCGCTGTCCCGCTTTCAAGGGCATTCATCTCCATTGACGGGGCTGAAACACAGTTGGCGCTTGATCCTGAAGGGTATTTCACAATCAACATGCGGTTGACTGAAGGAAACCACAAGGTTGCCGTTGTGTCAAAGATTGACGGCCAGATTTCAATTTCGCAGTCAGAGACTTTGTATGTAGACACAACCGCGCCAAAAGTCAAAATTTGGTGCCCAAGAGGCGGAAAGACCGGCCTTGAGGACTTTGAGCTGGTGGCGACGGTCGAAGGAGCGTCAACGGTCAGCGTGGACGGCGCAGCACAGAAACCTGAAGGAAAGCTGCTCAGGAAGAAGCTTTCGACAGGTTCTGGATCGTTCTTCATCCAGGCTCAGGACGACGCTGGAAACAAAACCGAAATCACTGCAAAAGTGACCTTTGATCCAACAATTGCCACCGACGCAAAAGGCAACTCAGCCATTTTTGAAATTGGCCAGACGCTGGCATCCGGGATTTCCGAAGCAGTCGAAAAATTCGATCCAAACAGAAACATAACCCGTTACGAATGCGCAATCTGGACAGTCAATCTTCTCGGATTGCAACCACTGTCAACCGGCTCAGGATACACGGACACAAAAACCGGCGCCAGGGAGGACGGGTATCTGGCTGCGCTTGTGAAGGCAGGGGTAATCTCTGGTAAGGGTAAGTTTGAAGGAAGCAAGGCTGCTACAAGGGAATTTACTATTCAGGTACTGGTTAATGCGGTTAAGCCTACAAAACAGGCCTCATCAATTAAATTTACGGATATTCCGACATCAAATTATTATTACAAGGCAATTGCAAAAGCGGTTGGTTCGGGTATGATAAACCCAGACGAAAGGCGTGTGTTTGCGCCAGGCAGATTCGGTCTTGGTCAGCCTCTGACCCGCTCCAGCGCTGCCATCGTCTACAACGGTGCATTGTTGGTGCTTGCTAAAGGAGAGTGACAAATGGAAAAAGTGTTGGAACAACTGCGACAGAACGGATTCCGTATCACCAAGCCAAGAAAAGCAGTGTTAAAACTCCTTTTTGACCATAAAGACGAAAACCTTGAAGCACGGGAAGTTCAGGAAGAGCTTCAAAATCAGGGTCTTCATATCGATATTGCGACAATCTACAGAATTCTGGAGATGCTGTTTGAGCAGAGGGTTGTCCACAAAAGCAACTTCAGCCAGCAACACGCCCATTTTGGAATCAGAAAGCCGTTTGAA
>CAYYJO010000068.1:10666-11211 GCA_964472265.1 uncultured Caldisericales bacterium
TTGAAGTTCATGTGATTTGCAGAAATTGTGGAAATATTGATGACAAAGAGATTGGCATGAATGAAAAACTAAGACAGGAACACGTTCAACAGATGGTTGGAGATTTTCAGGCCGAAGACATCTCAATAGAAATCTTCGGCCTTTGTAACAAATGCAGGTCTAAAGACTAGAGAGCCCTGACGTTTGAGGCTTTGAGACCCTTTGGTCCCTGCTCAATGTCAAACATCACCTTCTGGCCATTGTCAAGAGTCTTGTAACCATCTTTTTCAATTGATGTGTAATGAACGAAAACATCTTCTCCGGTGTCAGTTCTTGTAACAAAACCGTAACCCTTTTTCTGATCGTACCACTTTACTGTACCTTCTGGCATTTTACTGTACTCCTTTTTTTATTCTGAAACATAGAACCTTTCCCAGGTTTGCCAAGAAAGGTTCTATGTTCCCGAAACTAATTCACTCCATTTTTAGAGTGTTGCTTTGACCTGTTCGTCAGGCTGGTCTGACGTTCTCGGCCTTGAGACCCTTTGGGCCCTGTGCGATGTCAAA
>CAYYJO010000069.1:0-9108 GCA_964472265.1 uncultured Caldisericales bacterium
GTACCTGGTCGATGGGTGACGGTCAGGTCTACGACACAAACGCTGACAAGAGCGAAATCTCCCATACATACACAGCTCCTGGCGTTTATGAGGTTGGTTTCACGGCAACTGACGACAGGAGCAACACCTCAAAGCCAGTTCTTTCCAGAGTGACAGTCATTGATAACAAATTGCCAGTCGTGGCCATTGATGGCAATTGGCCTGACAAGGCTTATATCGGTTTTGAATCACTCTTTCCGGTCACCGTTACCGATGCCGAATCGGAGCTTCAGAGCCTGATGATCGACTTTGGAGACCTGACCACCGAGAAGCTTGATATTTCTGGTGGTGAATTCAGGCATATCTTTAAACACACCTACACAAAGCCAGGCCAGTTCAATGTCACAGTCACCCCAACCGACAGGTATGGCGAAGGTGAGCCATTCCCAAAACCGGCATGGCCGGTGAAAGTTGAAGGTGAGGCTCTTGGCGGGATCATCCTCAAAATCGACGGGGCAAGCAGTAGAACCGTGCGTCTTGTTGGCCCATTTCCTTCAACCCATGTTGCTTTCGAGGCAACGCTTGGCTCCGACCCAATAAACACGGGCGAAGTTTTGCCTGTCGGCCAGTACAGGTTGCTCGCCTCCGATCTCTCCTTTGGCTTTGAAGGGGTTGATGATTTAGTAGACGTAAAACCGTTTGAGGCCACAACAGTTGAAGCATCTGTCTGGATTCCGTCAATTTCTATGGAGCCGGTTGTGAAATCAGGAACGGCAATGGTCGGTCTCAGACTAACAAATCAGAATGGTGTCGAAATCTCGAAAAACGCAATGTTTTCGGCATCAGTCGACAATGGAACAATTGAGGATCAGGCTTCCTTTGAGGAAGGCCGTGGATTTATATGGATAAAACCTCAGCAGTTGACCATCAACGTTTCGGTTTCAGCCAGAATCGGATTTGTTGTGTGCAAGTCCACAAAACTGATGATGTTTCCAATGCCTTTGAACAAGATCAAGCTCACACCGCAAACCCAGGAAGGCCAGACAAACGTTGTTGTGACAAGTCCGGGCATGATCTCTGGCCAGCTTGAGCTTTCATGGTCGCTTTTTGACCGGATCGAAAGAAAGACTGTTCCAACAAGCCTGCTTTTTGCTGACCTCCCAAAAAGGTTCTACATCTCCTCGGCTCCTTTCAAAATTCCTGTCAAACCGGCTCAGTCAAACCCAGACCGATACACGCTCTCCGTTGCCTGTGAAATCCAGATGACCGGCGTGAGGATTTCTGACACCTGCTCTTTTGACCCGTGCGCTGGCAAAAACAAACTTGAAGCTGGCTGGGGAATGTTGCCTGATGGCAAAACCGGAATCGACCTGACCATCAAAGACCCGTTTGGAAGGCCGATAGGTGGTCAGATTGTGAAACTTTCCTACGAATTTGGCAGGGCAATCGGCTGGATTCCTTCAACGGCCAACTTTGACAGCTTCCCAAAAATTGTGACAACCGATGTGGCCGGATACGCCTGGACTTCGTTTGATCTTAAAACCTTCCTGGCCGGCATTGAGGTTGAGGACGTGAAAGTGACCATGACAACTGTCTGTTCAGGTCTGACCTATGTAAAAACCGTTTCTATCCCGCCACCCAAAGAGTCGCCGTCAATCTTTGCCGAAGTCACACAAAAGGGCACTGGATTCACGGTTTCCCTCAAAGCGCTCGATCCGTCTGGTGAGATTGCTGCAGGTTACTGGCTGGACATAAGGATTTCCTGTTGCGAACCGGCACAGCTTGCCGACCTTGGCTACCCTCCGTCATCAATCCGAACCAGCCACAACGGAACAGCACATTTTGACATAAAACAACCGACGCACCCACTAACCCTGACAGTTAGGGCAACCATTGCCGGTCTGCCTGCCATGTGCATGGTTGAAATTCCAAAAACAAAAAATCCCTGATGGAGGACTCTCTTGAAAAAGATCATTCTCATAGTCGCCCTCACGGCAACCATTACCTCTGGAGTTGCCGTTGCCAAAGCGCCTGAAAACTTCACCTACCAGGCAAAACAGGTCAAGGTTGGCAGCAAAACCTACAATGTGAAGGTTTGTACAATCGATGCCACAAAAGCACCGGTTGAAATCACGCTCGGACTGGCAAACCAGAGGCTGTTTAGAAGGGACGACCCGGCAAAGGTTGCCTCGTTTGAAAAAGCAGTATGCGCCATGACCGGCCCCTACCACAACGAATCCGGCGGATGGAGCAACTACCTCTTTGACAGCCACTACATCGTTGACGGCAAAACTGTAAGGATTTTCAACGGTGGCTCCAACTTCTGCGCAACCAAGGACGGCAAATGGCTCTGGGGCAGGCTCAGATTCAAAATCATGGGCAAGGTTCAGGAAAAGCTGCTTCCACCGTCACTCACCGATGTCTATGTAAGCGGTGTCAACCAGCCGCCATCGGCTTCATCGACAACGCTTTACACGGAAGAATGGGGATCGATACCAACAACTTACGCCTCAACCTGCGTTGTCATTGAAAAAGGTGTGGTAACAAACGTTGCAACCGGCCCTGTCAAAATCCCGAAAGGCGCCGCCGTGCTCATGTACACCGGCTCAAACCGTGACAGGTGCAGCAAGGCGAAGTGGCCAAAAGGGTACATCAGGAAAGGGCTTCACATCAACCTCTACTGGAAGGCGGAGTCCGGCAACAACGTCGACCTGAACAAATGGCGTGAAAGCTCGATCATCTTTGGCGGATCGCCAACCGTTGTCAAAGACGGCAAGGCTTACTGGAACCTGGCCGAGGACAAGTCCTACAACACTGACGCAATGAGCTACAACGCTCCAAGGTCGGCCTTTGGAATCGACGGAAAAGGCAAGGCTTTCATGGTCACCTTCACCGATGCCATCTCGATAAGGGAGGAAGGGCCTGTTCTTGTTCAGCTTGGGGTCAGGCACGCCTTCAACCTTGACGGCGGATGCTCGACGTTCCTATATTTTGACGGTTCCGTAATGGAGGACAACTGCCGCGATTTGCCTGCAATTATTATTGCGAGACAGAAAGTTGTTCCAAAGCTGTCGCAATAGAACCTGTTGAGTTGTTGAAAAAATGAGAAATGAAACCGTGACAAATTGTCACGGTTTGCATAAAAAACATATCTGAAAGGCCTTGAGGAAATAAGAATATGTTCGGGAACGGTGGAAACGTTGCTAGGGTTGCCCGAGAAGAACTAGAACAAAAACGGCCTTTTGTTCTAGTTTGATTGGAATCCCCAAATCTTTTCAATTCTCTGAGCAAAAATTTTTTGATCGCTTCGTAGTTTATTACAACTGTCATGATGATCAGTTTTGATTCTGGTAAACCCCAACTTTTCCGCTATCCTTAGTCACATGGAACCAAAACACCAAAACATGAGCCTCAGGCAGGCGGTTGCAGGAAAACTCGCTTCCGCCCTCCAAAAAATGAATGTGGAGTTCACACCCGACGTAACACGCCCCGATTCGACCGATCACGGCGACTGGTCGTCAAACTGCGCGATGGCTCTTGCCAAACAGATGAAGAAGGCGCCAAGAATGGTTGCTGATGAAATACTTAAAAATCTCGATTTGTCAATGTTTTCAAAAGTTGAGGTTGTTGGCCCCGGATTCATGAATTTTTTCCTCAAACCAGAAATCGTCATGGAATTTGTAAATGATGCCTGCGCTGACGGTTTTGGCAGGTCGACGCTTGGCAACGGAAAAAGGATCATGGTTGAGTTCGTATCGGCAAATCCAACTGGCCCGGTCACTGTGGCAAACGGTCGCGGCGCACCCCTTGGTGACTCGATTGCCAGGCTGCTCGAGTGGGTCGGGTTTGATGTCCACCGTGAGTTTTACGTCAATGACAGGGGATCAAAAATCACAAACCTTGGTCGGTCACTTGAGCAAAGATACAGGCAGGCGCGTGGCCTCGACTGGTCGATGCCAGAGGAAGGCTATCCAGGCGAATACCTTTTGGACATCGCCAAAGAGATGGTGCCAGATTTTGGCAGCGCTCCGTTTGAAATGAAGGACGACGAAAGGGTGACGTTCTTTGGCCGGCAGGCGGTTGAGAGGATGATCGGCTGGCAAAGGCGCGTTTTTGAAAAGTTCGGAATCAGGTTTGACCTGTGGTTTTCGGAAAGGGAGATGGCCGAAAAGGGTGCAATCGAGCAGACGCTTGAAAGACTGAAAAAAACCGGCTGCATCTACGAATCTGAAGGAGCCCTGTGGCTTCGTTCGACCGATTTCGGCGACGACAAGGATTTTGTGGTTGTAAAGTCAACCGGCGATGCAACCTACACACTCGGTGACATCGCCTACCACATCGGAAAGTTTGACCGTGGCTTTGACCTGGCAATCGATCTGATGGGTGCCGACCACCACGGCCACGTTGGCCCGATGCATGCAGGACTTCAGGCGCTTGGCATCGACCACGAAAGGCTTGAGTTTGTGCTTTATCAGCTCGTGCACCTGTTCAGGGGCGACCAGCAGATAAAAATGAGCAAGTCCAGCGGTGAGTTTGTCACACTTGAGGAGCTCCTTGATGAAGTCGGTGTCGACGCTTCCAGATATTTCTACCTCATGCGGTCAAGCGACACCCATCTGAACTTCGATCTTGAGCTTGCAAAATCCCAGACGATGGACAACCCGGTTTATTATGTCCAGTACGCCCACGTCAGGTGCTGTGCGATAATGGATGATGAGAGGGCGAAGGATGTTGATGTTACAAAGGCAACGCCTTTTGACCACCCGCTTGAAAACGCGCTTGCAATGGAGCTTCTGACTTTCCCGGACGAGGTCAGGGCGTCGGCATCGGCACGCACTCCACACAGAATCGCCGCATACGCCGAGAAAGTGGCTCAGGCGCTTCACTCGTTCTATTACGAATGCCACGTTCTCAACCAGGAGCCTGACGTGAAAGCCCGAAGGATGCTGCTTGTCATGGCCACAAGAAACGTTTTGAAGGGCTGTCTTGACATTCTTGGAGTGAGCGCACCGAACAGGATGTAGTCCATAGCTGAATCAATCCAAATGATGCCGTAAATTACGGAATCATTTTTGCTTCCTATTGCCAAATCAAGTAAAATGCAATAATATCCTGTCATGAATTTCGGGAGTCACCACACCCCCAGGCAAAGGAAACATGACTATGGATGCTGAGGTTCTGGCACTTTCTAAAATCGACCTGCTTGGAAAATGGTTTCCGGCATTCCTGAAGTTTTTCAGAAGCCACAACCTTGAGCGTTTCCCAGAGGAAAAACCGTGGGAAGAAGAGATGGTCCGAAGGTTAGTGAACAGGGAGGAAGACTGCCAAAACCGTTTCATTGCCTGCGATGGTGGCGGGATTGTCGGCTATTCATCCGTTGGGAAGTGGCTCAACGACGAAACCGGCTCATTCCTCTGCTCAGTACTCAGGGATCACCGAAACTCGGGGCTTGGATCAAAACTTGCCAGATTGTCGCTTTCAAATGCCTTTGAACAAGGCTACAGATCGGTTTTCAGCCAAACTTACAATGAAGTTGGTGAAAGGTTTGCTGCAAAGTTTGGCGGGGACGTCATCGGTTGCCAGTCCACAAGAATGCTTGAGCTGGCAAGGGTCGGCTGGAATCTTGTGGGCGACTGGATTTCAAAATCAACATCAAAAAATCCTGATGTCAAAATAGTTTTCCAAACGACAATCCATGATGCCCAGCTTGAACCGCTCTCAAGGGTTTCTCTTGAAATATCTGACGAACTCTTTGCTTTAAACCGTTACAGGGCAAAGGCCACCTTCGAATCGGAGGAAAAGGAGTGGAGGCGCAGGCAGGACGAATCAAGTGAACCAGGCAAAACCAGACTTTTTCTCTTTGCAACCGACCTTTGCGGTCAAATCCTTGGCTACACGTTTTGTGTGATAAACTCAAGCGACCCGTCATTTGTAACTCAAGGGATGACTGCTGTTCCTAAAGAATTCAGGGGACGTGGCCTGGGGAAGCTTTTAAAGGCGTCAATGCTTGAAAAGCTGAGAGAAAACTACAAGTCGGCAAAGGTTGTCAGAACGTTCAACAACGACCTGAACGCACCGATGGTGGCCATCAACAGCAAGCTGGGGTTTGAAAGAAAGACGGTTTATACGGATTTCATGCTCGACATTTCAACAGCCGTGGGCAAACTGAGGCCTGATAAATAAACCGAAATTCCCGGAAACCGGTATTTGTCCTGAAGCATCAATTGGAGGATGGAATGTGGAACCGGTTTCTTTTAGTCCTGATCGTTTCAGTTTTTTTTGTGCAACCTGCGCAAAACATGGGAGAGCAGCCTGAATCCAAAGCACCGTACATCCCAACAAACCCAATCAGCAAGACAGTTACGTCATCAATTTTTGTTCCAGCCCAGAAACGTGAGCAATGGGACATGATGCTGCCGATGAACGGAATATATCAAAACAACGTCGTTTATGATGAAAACCTGGACGAAATTGTCAGGGTGCCAAATGAAAACGGGTTTTATTATTTGCTCGATGGCAATCTCTCATGCAGGAAATATCTGGAACAGGGAAACACAGACAGAACACCGACAAGCCTGATTGACTTTGGTGGCAAAAGGATGGTTGCCGGGCCAGGTGTGGACGTCAACCCTTACATGAACACTTTCTACAACATCCATGATGACAGGATTGATTTCTACTTATTCGACACGATGGAGCTGAAGTGTAGTGAAGATTACCAGAAGGGGTGGTATGTCTCGCCCATCTCTTATGAAAAAGTGCTTTACACGAACAACAGTGTCGGTTTCAAAGTTATCGACTTGCACACAGGCAAGGTTTTGAAAACCGGTGATCAGAAGTATTTGGCCCAGTGCGGAAACGGCTTGATCTGCGCTTACAAATCCTTTGTCTATGATGCAATCGCTGATCGTGAATACAAGCTGGCTGATCTTGGACTGGACAGCTATTCAGAGATTAAGATAAAAGATGATTGCGTAGATTTCTACATTTCAGGTGATGACGGCATAGGTTTCAAATCCTGCAAGAGGCTCTCAAGGGTGGATGGAACCGTTGAAAACATAGAATTCAGCGGATTGGCAAAAGATCACCTGATCGTCATCGGCTCCCACAAAAAATTTTTCCTTTTCAAAGACCTTTACGACACTCTCCAAATGTATGATGCCCAGACCGGAAAAGTGGCATGGACGCTGAAACTCGAGCAGCCATCAAGCATTTACGACACAATCATTTTGAAGGATTTGCCAAGAGCAATCCTGCAAACGATGGACAAATACTATCTCATCGACATCACTGACGGCAAAATCATAAAAAGCATTCCAAGGGTCAACCTTGACCGCTGGATTCAAAGCTGCAAGGTTGGAAACAAGATTTTTTATCTCAGGCAAATGCTTTATTCAAGCCTTGATTGTGACCTGCTATATTTTGATGGAGCGAAAGCCCAAAAAGTTGAAATTCCATTCAAGCTTTCAAACTCCATGATCGACTCATCGGGAAACGACCTGATTGTGGTTAACGTGGAAGAGCGAGGCTTGACCGATAAAATCTGCCATGTCAAATACACTATCCTAAATGCCAAAAGCATGGAGCTTTCAAAGATTGAAGAGATCGATTTTGACAATATTTCTCACACAGGCGAAGTGACCTTGAAGCGCCACTACCTTTTTGCATTCGGTGGAATCTGGCAAAAGATGCTGAATCTGAAAACCGGCAAACAGGCTATGGTGATTGAAAATCCGAAAACACCTGTCTCAGATTTCAACGTTGCCGTTTCTGAAAACGTGATTTACGCAGCTCTTGGCTACAAGGATAAAAACATTGCTGTGTTCTATGCCTTCGACTCAAAATCACTTCAGAGGCTGGCCGTCTCGCAACCAGTCAGCCTGTCCCCTGGAAACAAACTGCCCAGTTTCTATTATGCCGACGACAACCTCGCAATCTCTTCAGCCTTAAGCCAGACGGTTGTTTGCGACTGCAACTGCAAGATCACAAAGATTCAGGGTCAGCCTGTGTTTTATGACAACGGCCAACTTTACGTTTCGCTTGGCTTGTTGCTCAGGAAGGTTGATCTGGCAACACTTAATCAGACCGACATTCATGAAAGCTATTACAATAGATGGGTCTTGTACAAGTCTGGAAACGATCTCTTTGACGGGAGCAAGCTCATGAACGAAAAATTTGAAATAGTCCAGACTGACATGAGGCTGAACCACATCAATGAGCTTGACGGCAAGCTTTATGGGTGGTGGAACTCTGGGCAGACAATCGAGCTGAAGCCATGCCCTATATACAAATTGTCAAAGTCGGAGAATGGTTTGCTCGAGCTTTCAAACCTGAGAGCAGACGGATTGGCCGACGATCTTTCCGGTCACTTGGTGATTTACGGCTCAAAAACGGCTGAGATTGCTGGATACTACACAACTTTGCAGGAAGTAGCTTTCGAGAGCATAAAACAGGGCGAGACCAGAAGAATCAGCTATGACGACAAAAAGATAGAAGACTTCAAATATTTGCATGTTCTGGTGTTTTCAAACGGCGTCTACAGGAACCCAAGGGTAGCTCAAAACAACGTAAAATACTTCGGTGGCTTCCTCGTTGGCGACAAAACCGAGACTATCTGGGGAGGGTCATTTGTCAGGCAGGACAATCAATGAAATGAAAAAATGCTTGATTTTGCTGCTTGTTTTTGTCGTATCCCTTGCGCCGGCAATCAAAGCGGAAAAATTGAAAGCTGTTCCCCTGATTCCATGCAATTTGATAAGCTCTGAAACGGTTAGTGAAATCTACATCCCTGACAATATGAGCCAGAAATTTTCAGTGAAGAACGACAAGCGTTTCTCAGGGAACACGGTCATTTTGGATCAGGACTTGAATTTTGTTGCCAGGACACCGGCTTTAAACGGAAACTACTGGACGGACGGCAAAAGGAGCGCCTGGCAGACTTCTCTGAACGTAAACTACGCCGGAAGTTTTCCACCACCGTCATTGCTCGAGATGGATGGGAAAATCTGGTATCTGCCAAGCGGCTGTGTGACGTGCCCGCTTGATAACCTTTGCGTGGAGTGGGCTTCGTCCGGTTTGATCTTCAAAGAGCTTGTCACTGGTGCAAAAATCTGTGAGCTCGCTGGGGAA
>CAYYJO010000069.1:9118-11200 GCA_964472265.1 uncultured Caldisericales bacterium
CTTCCACAGGACGAAGTTTATCCAGCCGGTTCTGGTATGGTTGGCTTTATCGACAAAAATAGAAGATTCAAGCTGGTTGACTTGAAAACTGGCAAGATTGTTGAAAGCGCTGATGATGGCACACAATGGGACTTTGGCAACGGTTATTTTGTGACGCCGAATCGGATTTATCGCATCAAGGATCGCACAAGCACAGATATTTCCGGTTTTGAGCTGAAGCCATATACGAACTTTGCGATAAAAAAAGACCACATCGAATTTTATGTTGACGAAGCCGTCGGTTATCCGACAAAGATGCTGCCAAACCCTCAGATTCTGGAAGTTAACTTCAATGGCAAACTCCTGAAAAAAGTTGAGCTGAAGCTGCCTCAAATAACGAAGATCATTGACACGGAGGGAAAACTGGCACTGCTTCAGACCGGCAACGAATTTGACTCGGATCCCAGACGTTTGTGGGCGATGGACACGCAGTCAGGCAAAGAAGTCTGGAGCA
Source organism: uncultured Caldisericales bacterium (assembly GCA_964472265.1). Classification (GTDB taxonomy): domain Bacteria; phylum Caldisericota; class Caldisericia; order JAAYUI01; family JAAYUI01; genus JAGNLA01. The sequence goes on from CAYYJO010000069.1 coordinate 9,612, forward strand.
TCGACATGGAACCGCTTGGGTCGGAAGTGCTTAAATCATGGATTGTTTCTGATAGTTTCCCTAAACTTCTGGCGCAGACCTGGACAGAAAACCTCAGAATCGACATCAACTCCGGCAGGATCGAAAAAAAGGTTGACAGCAGAGGAATGCAGACTGTCACCAAAACGGTTGTGGCAAACGAATTTTTATACTGCGGTCAATCGTATATCTATAAAAACCAGTTCAAATCAGTGCTTGTCAAAACTGGAACCGATGGCAGGTCAGAAGCTGTCGGGCTGCCGTTTGAGCCTGAAAACATGCTGCTTGACTCATATAAAGACAAGATATTCATTGTCAGTCAGGGGAAAGACTCGATTCAGACGGCCTCGGTTAACACAGTAACCGGAGAAGTAGTCGCTGGTTCGTGTTTTGATGTGGATGAAAACCAGAGTGTGAAACTCGAGAAAAACTTTCTGGCAGTTGACTCAAAAAAGAAGCTGGCAATTGTGAATCTGGAAAACGGAAAATCAATTGAAATCATGAAATCTTCCGACCAGTATTCGATCAAAGCCTCGCAGTTACACCTTTATGTCCTTTGCACAGACCTTTTTACCTCAAGGCCAACGCTTTTTGCTTATGACAGCCAGCTGAACCCGGTTTCAAAAACACCGCTTCCAAAGAGCACCAATATAATCTTTGCAGCGAACGACTCCTGGGTGGTGATGAACGGTTGGGTTTCAGACTGCAACGGGAACCTGCAAGAGTTTGACGGAGCCTGCATAAAACTTGATGGCTATACGTTCTGGGCTGGTTTTAGCCAGCCAAAGTCAGGGGTGTACAGGATTAATCTTGCCACAGGCGAGAAGACGCTGCTTGAGGGTGTTTCAACCATCAATCCAATACGATCATCGATCCCTGGCTATAACTTTGACGGTTTCAACGCTTACGATTCCGATTTCAAAATCACGCAGTGCCCGTTCAGGTTCACCTGGGCTGAGGAAATTGTTGGGGGATTCTGGGGTGGTTTCGAAGGAATGTATGGTGTTGCAGCACAGCTCAAGCCTTCTCCGTCATATTCAGTGGAAATGAGCGATGACGGCAACGTAAAGATCACCAACACCTCAACGCAGTTTGCCCTCTCTGGCAGCGTTGCGTCCGGAACTTTTGAAGGAAAGACCGTTTCAGGCTTAACCGGCTTTGGCAGGCAAATGGATTTCCAATCCCTTGAACCTGGACAATCCTTCACTTTCAAGGCTAACACCGAGAGAAACCTCTGTCTGGCAATTGTTTCCAACGGAATGAGCGAACGTGATGTTCCGCCGAACAAGCCAATGTTTGCCGGCACCCCGATTTCCGACAGGGAACCGGAAACAATCCATATTGCTGCATGGATGAAAACCAGCACCGGTTTTGAAAGACTGAAGCTCAGGGATTTCGACTTCTGATAAATAATTCAAGTATATACAAGTAATTTAAGTCCAGTTTATAACATTAAGAAGGAAAACGATTTTCCGTTCTTGCAAATAATTGTCAAATTTGATATTTTCACAATTGTAAGAAATATTTGGAGGTTTTTTCATGCACATACCCGATGGATTCGTTTCCGTTCC
>CAYYJO010000070.1:0-10799 GCA_964472265.1 uncultured Caldisericales bacterium
AAATGCAGAGGGTTAACACCCGCGGGGGTTCGAATCCCCCCCCCTCCGCCAGATACGCTTCAATCCCATAAAAACAATTCTATTCTGATCCCGCATTGTGAAACATTTTTTGTATTTGCTTTGGAGTAGTCATGGAATCAATGGTCATGTTTGATAAAAGCAAAAGGGATCCAAGGCTGGTCACAATAAGACGTGGTGGATTGCTTGAAGATACGCACCACAAACTCCTTGCAATCTGGGCTGCAACCTGTGCTGAGCATGTTTTGCATTACTTTGAAGCTGAAAGGCCTGATGATAGCAGGCCAAGGTTTGCCGTTGAGCAGGCCTATGCCTGGGCGAGAGGCGAGATAAATATGACATGTGCACGTGAAGCTGCTTATGATGCGCACAGGGCCGCAAGAGAAGCTACCGGTGCTGCAAGAGAAGCTGCTAGAGCTGCAGGACATGCCGTTGCTGTTGCCCACATGGCCGACCATGAACTAGGCGGTTCTGCTTACGCAATCAGAGCGGTCAGGGCTGCATCTGAACCAGATGTCAAAGAAAGGGCTGGACAGCTTGAATGCCTTTGGCAAAGAGAGCAGCTTCCTCAAGAAATCCGCGAGCTTGTGCTTGACGACCAGAGGTTGCGAAACAAGAAATGCTGGTCGCTTTTCATTTTTTGAGTAAAAATCTGTCTGCCAGCCAAGTTTAAAAATACAAATTGTCACGCGTTGAAAAAGGTGTATACTCTTTGGCGAACTCCGGTTGTTGACGGATGTGAAACTGATTCAAACACAGAGGAAAAACATGAAAAGAATTGCTTCAATTCTTATGATGATAATCGTTCTCGCCGGATGCGGTGACCCAATCGACACAATAAAGAATGTTGATTATAAAATTTCATATTTCAACGGCTGGAAGGCAATCAACTACGAACAGCCAAAAGATGGCATTGACATAATCATCTACCCTTCCGATCCCGATGTCCGCAAGGAAAACCCGAATGTTTCCGTAAGGATTTCCCATGAGTACCAGGAAAAGCTGAAATGGGGATATGTCAGGGAAGCAACCGTGGACTATCCGAAAAATGCCGTTGAAAAGTACAAGGAATACAACTACAAGCTCGTTCACAACGAGTATGTAAAAATGAAAAATGCAAGAAACGAAGAAGTGCTTGTTGTAGAGTTTGAGGGACAGGCTGACGGGATTGACTACACGATCCTTCAAAACATATACGCGCTTGACTACAAAGCCATTTATGTGACCGGTTTTTACCCGAAAGACGACAAGTATTACGAACTCAAGGTTAAGGAGATCATGGAGACCATGACCCTGGAACCGCCAAAATAGACAGAACCGATTGACATCCAAAATTCTTAACCATATACTAACAACACGTTTGTTATTTGTCTATTGCTATGCATTTGTCTTGAAAGGAGAACAAAAATGCGCAAATTCATAATTTTAGCTCTTGTTTTAGGACTTGGCCTCTCGATGGCCGCATGCGGACAGGGTGGATCAACAGCCGACACGACACAGTATCCAGGTGGCGTCGACTACAGCACCCACACAACACTCATCAAAGATGAGTCTCCGCTCAAGGTTTCAGACACAACCTTCAAGGCATCGCTTGGCAATATCCTTGAAAACGACCAGCTCAAGGTTGTGCTCGATGGTAAGGATCTTGTAAAGGGTACAGACTACACACTTGACGCAGTCAAGGGTGTCTTCACCTTTACAAATCCAGTTGGCGAAGGCGCTGACCTCAAGGTTACCTTCTCAGCCGACAACAACCCGGCAACCGGCCTCCTGGTCACAAACACGCCGCCAACCGATGGCAGGAAGTTCATCCAGCCAAAGAACAAGGAAGACCTTGTTGGCGAAATCATCATCCCTCCAGACCCGGTAGAGTATCTCACATGCTACGATGCAACAAACGTCTACAGACCGAAAGATCCAACGAAACCGGATATCTGGACAGTCGAATGGAAGTATTCAGACGGAACGCCGGTAGCGCTCGACCCAATCGAAGCCGTTGCCGAAGTTTATCCTGGCTGGACAAAGGTTCCACAGACCCGCGAAATGTACGAGAAGGGCATCCTTCACAAGCTCACATTTGATGAAACCCCGGATCTCTCATGGTGGATGTGGTTCGAACTCAAGAAAGAAATTGACTGGGGCAAACTCGACTACTTCGAAAAAGGCATCGAGGGCAAGCTCACAGCACAGTATCCAGATGCGAAGATCATTGCAAACGGCCAGTTCAAGCACACACAGTCGGATGCAAAGGGTTCATGGGTTGAATACACCTTCACAAAAGACGGCGCACCATGGAAGGGTCGCATCCTGTTCTACGCACTCAGAGGCGTGAGACTTGGCGAAACAACCTTTGGCGACGGCCAGGGAATCTATGCCCAGGCTGAAGGCCCGGCAGCAGCATTCGATGCAGCATGGAAAACCGGCAACATGCTCTACATGTTCCAGCAGATGCTCATCACAACTCCGGCACCACAGTCAGCCCAGTGAGAATTTCATCATCAAGAAAAACCCCGCAGTCAATTCTGCGGGGTTTTGTTATATGCCTGACCCTTCTTGCAACCGTTTCATGTGGAGCCGGAAACCTCGAAACGTGGGGCAAGGGGAGGTTTGAAGTAAAATACGATGCTTCCGTTTTCACCCCAGTCATGAATTATGAAAATGACCTGTCGTTGAAGTTTGTCGATGGCGACAAGGAAGTTGTGGTTGTCTCTGCAATAGTTCCTGCCCAGATAGACAAAAACGTCACAAGGGATGACTACTTTGAAACAGCCAAAAACGACTTTGAATCGAAGTTTTCAAAGATTCTAAACAATGCCACAAACAAATCGGAGCTTCAGGGGATATCAACCTACACAGAAAATGTAACCGCAACGGCTGAAGGCTCTGATGAAGTCATGTCCGGGATTCTGAAGTTCATGATGATGGACGATGCGATAATGGTTGTTTCTGTCATTGACGATGCTGAAACAATGAAAAAACACTCACCGGTTGTAACCCAGCTTATAGACAGCGCTGTCCTGAGGGGTGCAAAATGAGCAAAACTCCAAACACCTTTTTAGATTGGGCATATACAAAAAGATGTGAACTGCTTGAGAAGATTAGAGACAACTCTTTCAAGGACGAGTCCGAGCTTTTCATCGGTTTCACCAGGCACACGCCCGTAATGATTACAAACGGGTCTGCAGGACTCAATGGTTCTGTAAAAGGCTTCGGTTTTGTGCCAAAACCTGAGTTTATTGATGCAGCGACCCAGAGGCTTGTCGAAATGATAAAGATGGGGAAATCTGCTTCACAGCACGACAGGATAAATGCGCTCATCGATGTGATGTATTCTGACAATGCTGTGAAAACAATTGATTTTACAAAGCTCATTTCGCTCGAGCTTGCAAGAAAACACACATACGAAAACGTAAAAGATTCGACCGTTCCGTGTGCGCTTGTTTACTATGAACCGCCGATGATCTCCTTTGAGGTCAGGGGAAATGTTCACCTGGAGACGAGTGGAAAGTATGTGACCTTTGCAAATGTCATGCACGACATCTACCATGCCGAATCAACCGATATAAAATCAATTCCTGCCTATGTTGTCGAGATTGAGAAGATTTTTGACAACTCGGTTCGGTCGTTTGGCAAAGAGATACCAACAAACTTTGATAAAATCGGAATGATGTAATCAATCCCCAAAACAAAAAGCCTGCCTTCATGGCAGGCTTTTTTCATTTTATATATTACTTACAGTTTAATGATGTCCTTGCCCATGAATGGTCTGAGCACTTCCGGAACGGTTATTGAGCCGTCCTCGTTTTGATAGTTTTCCATGACTGCAGCCATCGTTCTACCGATTGCGAGGCCTGAACCGTTGAGGGTGTGGACAAGTTCTGCCTTTTTGCCCTGTTTTTCCTTGTATCTGATGCCGGCCCTTCTTGCCTGGAAATCCGTGCAGTTGCTGCAGGAGCTTATTTCTACATATTTGTTGTAGCTTGGCATCCACACTTCGAGGTCGTACGACTTTGCAGCCGAGAAACCTGACATGTCGGTTGTGCAAAGAAGACTCACTCTGTAGGAAAGCCCCAAGCCTTCAAGCACATCGCCAGCACACGAAACCAGATGGTTTAGCTCAGCCTCTGAATCCTCGGGCTTGCAGAGGGTCACCATTTCAACCTTTTCAAACTGGTGAACCCTTATCAGCCCCCTGGTGTCGCGACCGGCTGCGCCGGCCTCTTTCCTGAAGCAGAGGGCATATCCGGTGTATCTGACTGGAAGGTCAGTCTCCTGCAGGATTTCGTCAGCGTGCATGTTTACAAGCGTTATCTCGTTTGTTGAGATGAGGTAGGCGTCCTCGCCCTCTATTTTGTACATGTCACCAGCAAATTTTGGCAGCTGGCCTGAGCCCATGCAGGTTTTTGAAAGCACGATAACAGGCGCAAAAACTTCTTTGAAACCATGCTTTGTCGTGTGGAGGTCTACCATATAGGATATGAGCGCTCTCTGAAGCCTGGCAAGATCGCCCTTGAGGACGTTGAACCTTGCGCCTGAGAGCTTTGCAGCACGTTCATTGTCCAGAATGTCGAGCGCCGAACCGAGATCCCAGTGTGGTTTTGCCTCAAAAGCAAACTTTTTTGGCTCACCGAAAGTTTTTACAACAACATTTTCTGCTTCCGAAAAACCGACTGGAACGTCAGGAAGAGGCATGTTTGGGATCAAAAGAGCCAGCGATTCAAGCTCTGTCTCGATCGTTTTCAGTTCTGCATCGATTGTGCCCACTTTGTCGCCAAGTGCCGTCGATTTGGCCATGAGTTCCGAGGCGTCGCCACCCTTTGACTTGATACCGCCAATCTGCTTGGAAAGATCGTTACGTTCAGACTTTATCAGGTCTGACTCCTTGATCAGCTGCTTCCTCTTGCCATTAAGCTCAACCATCTTGTCAATGTTAGAAGAATCCATGCTTCTATTGGCAAGTGCCTGTTTAAGCTGCTCCGCCTGGGTGTCAATTTTTTTTATGTCTATCATTTTTCACCACCAAATTTAATTTAGGCCTGCAACAGTCATTTGTCAATGTAGTATACAGTTATGTATATAAAAGTAAAACTACGTATCTTTATCCCCCACTATGTGTTTTCAAAGCTCATCACCCACCCCTTTTTCGCTTCTTAGACCTTGCGCTGTAAACTTTTCAAATGTATTATTTCACTGTTTTCATCACATACGGTTTGTGGCATGGGAATTGCACATTATGAAATCGGTACGTTCAGAAGGTTTTTCAAGCTGGGCTGTACGATAGCTTTTTATCAACCACACTTGCAGGATGAGGTAAGCCTGTTGTGTGGTTTGTTTGATTTCTATTTGTATGCGATTGTGCTTGCCCCTTTTATGGGCACAAAGAGGCTTGGTTCAGATGGACGATTTGTAACCGCTATCTGTTCCATCGGGTCAATTTTGAAAAGACCCTCTAACCTCGAAAGGAGAAGGTTGATGAAGAAAATTGTAACCTTGTTCGTTGTCGCACTCATGATTCTTTCAGTTGGTGTGGGAACAACCCGTGCACAGACTGTCAAGGATCTCTCAACCGGCCGCAACGCCACATACATAGCCACAAGGTTCGCACCTGTTGGCTACAATTGGGCAGGCCCGGTTCTTTATGCTGACAGGACAAAAAACTTCGAAATCAATGGCACCTATTCAGGATGGGGCCGCGAGGGTTTCAGAATGCCGGCATGCACGGACGACCCGCTCACTGGCGCAGTCAGAAGGCCGACAGCAAACTCCCCGCTCTATAACGTTCCAGCCACATCAGCCACGGATTCGGAGCCGCGTTTCTGGACAATGTTCTATCTCACCGTCGATCCAAACGGCGGCGATTCCCAGGAATACGATCCGATGTATGCCGTTCTGGATAACTACGGCAACCTGTGGTTCGACAAGGATGGATATTTCAACGACTGCAGATACTACGCCTACTCGGATCCATCAGACCCGTACTACAGACTGGACGATCTGTCACTCTTCGATGACTGTGCAAGGAACCCGAAGGGAACAGTTGACCCAATCACCTCAAACAACACACAGGGACCATACCCGATTATGCCAACCACCGAAACCGGAGCAGTCAATCCAGGTTACGTGGACTTCTTCGTCTCAACCCCGAATGCCTCAGGCGCCTATGGCACCTCAGGCATGGGATCAACCCCGATGTGGATGATGGCACTCGACACCTTTGAAAAAGAGAGAGACGTCGATGGCAATATCACCACAAAGCCGGCAAAGAGAATGTTTAGAATCGGTTGGATCGACATGGTCGACTTCCCAATCTACAACGGCGGAGCATCACCGTGGGATTACGGAATCGGCGCATCACAGGCTCCAACAATCGTTGGCGGATCACACAATCAGGAATCATGGGCCACAACCGCTTCATACTGGGATGTTGAAACCAACTCCTGGGGTCACAGATATGATGACTGGGACTACAACATGCAGCTCTACAGATTCCGCGACGGTATTGGTGGTAACGCCGAAATAGGAGAAGACTCTCAATTCTTCTCAACTTACTGGGATGATTTCTTCCAGTGGGGCGAAGAATGGCACACAGAAAATATTCTGGCAAACGGTCTGTATGATCCTGGCGAATGGATTTACCGCGGTGGACGCAATAGAGTTGGCCAGACACAGAGTGCAGCAGTCAGAAACTTTGTTTGGGGCTATGAACCGCTTGCCGGTCAGCTCGAAGATGATGGCTGGGGCGACCAGAGACTCACACCGGTTTCAGTCCATGTCAAGAGTGCTACAGGCGATGGCGTAACATATAACTATGCACCAGGCACCTCACCGATCGACCACGCAATCGCTCCTGCATCACTTGGCATCTGGAATCCTGGAGACGATTTTGATATCGGCCTCATGAACAGGGTTGACAACAGACTCGATCCGAACCCAACATCAGCTGGAAGACCGGTTGTGAAATTTGTTCTCAGCCAGTCAAACTTCGGCGTTCCAGTTCCAGCACTCACTCCGACCCAGGGCGACGAACTCCACACAGACAACATTTCATCAAGAACAGTCGGCGCACTCCGTCAGGCAATCTACGATCCGTACGAACATATATATGTAAAGTCCTACAGAGACACCACAGCAGGCCGCGTTCCAAACACACTTTCAAGAGTTGAATACGGCGATCTCAGATACACAAACGTAAACAGCAACGCACACCCATGGGCAATTCAGGGATTCCAGGGAACCGACAAGTCAAAGCTTGGCGGACTTTGGATCGGTGACGTGCTCGTCATGGCGGAAACCCTCACAGCCGTTTGCAACGACAAAGACTTCTACAATCTCTCAGTCGAAACAGACATCTGGGAAGGCATGATTCCGTCACAGACAACAGCAGTGCTCAGATCACAGGTTGGCGAAGTGCTCGAAAGGGCGCAGGTTGTCAACAAGAGCACAGTTGTTGGCCCGACAGGCAATTCATTCGCAGTCCCAGCAACAACATTCATGGATGTCTATATCCGTTCGAGGCAGTACCTTGGCGTTGAGCTCTTCTTCGACAGCGGAAAAGACAACAACCTTGGCGTTCAGCATTTCACCAACAACTCTGGCAAGCTTCCAGACACCGAAAGACTCTATTCAAATAACCTTTCAGATGACTACAGGCCAGGTAAAACCGGTGAGCAGATCCTCGGTATTCAGGATGCAAACGCTGGCCTCATCAACTTCACAAGCAGAGGCGATGCTGACAGCTCAATCGATTATTACATGAGGGGACCAAACGGCAAGGATGCCGGCAGAAAGCTCACAAGGCTCGACACCCTCACAAACCCGACGGTTAAATATCTCAACCCAATCACAAACACTGGCATGTACGGATGCGGCATGGTTATTTATGCCGACATGAACAACAACAACGAAATCGACCAGGGTGATGTCCGTCTGACAAAGGGCACCTTCAACAGAAGCGGCACAATCATTACTTACGACGCCGGCACAACAGTAAACCTTGGCGATGTCGATGTTAACGCATGGCCAGCAGGCACTGACCTGACAACTTTTGTACCAAGAATGCTTGGCACAGGTGAGTATCAGTACTGCATGTTCTATGACGATTTCCATCCAGACAAAAACAACCCGGGCGCAATAATTCCTCCGAACAACACATATGACCCAGGCGAAATCATTTATGACACCAACTGGTACGTTCTCAGTGGTGGAGCCGGTGGCGTAAACACGTTCCCGGCATATGTCCAGCCAGGATTTGTCAGAATGACAGATGGTTGGGTTGGCGACACTTATTATGACTGTGGATCAATTGTTCCACCGTACGACTTCTGGCTTTATCCGTCAACAACATACGGTGTTACAACCGGTCTCAACTGCGACGCAAGATTCCTTGACTGGGAAGTCATTCCTGGTGACATCAAGCTCGACGTCAAGATCGACAAACCACTGATGGTCGAACAGACCTCCGATATCGTTGTAACAGTTAACCCGCCACCAAAGAAAGGTTACTGGAAGGATGCCGGAGACCATCAGACATGGATTCCAGACGAACTTGTCTACGTTATCATGAGAGAGCCAGGCGGAGTCGCACTGGGCAAATCAGACACAAACATGTGGCTTCAGTACAAGGTTCTCACAGCAGATTCACCAACAGCAACATTTACAGTAACACCATACAGAGGTTCATGCTCACCGCTGCGCTTCCAGGAAAGTGAAGCACAGACAGACGCAATGAAGCTTCGTATCCAGGCGTTCAAGGCAACATCAGGCGTATTCCCGAACAAGGTGCTCAGAGGCGAGACAATCATGGCTCCACCAGACCAGCACAGGGGATTCCAGGATGTCAACATTGCAGGAAACAACCGTCTTGAAACGCGCCACTTCTATCGCGACCTGTTCTACACAGGCGACTGGCGCTACATTCTCAACAGGGGCAACCACTGGGGCAAGAAACTCATAAATCAGGTATCCGGATTCAAAGTCCCAGGATTCTTCATGCAGGACAGCCAGAATGCTGGACAGGATCTCATTCCGTCTCCACCAATGCCGGCAATGCTTGCAGAGCAGTATGACTGCTTCGGTGAAGTATCATTCGAAGTCTCACCGGAACCAATCAACATTGAACCGAACGTTGCATGTATCACAACCCTTGACCAGAGATTCCCGAACATGACACTTACCCTCAAGAACTGGGACAACCCCAACGATGTAAACGATCCGCACGGCGTAACATTCTCAGTCCCTGGAACAGACTCAAAACTCATCGCAACATACAACGCACATGGCGGCGGAGTTGACTGGCTCGGAGTTGCAGAGCTTGCAAACCCGACAAATGGCGAAAAGATCATCTTCCAGGCCAACATCGATGGCACTTACGAATACTGGTACTGGTATGAACCACTCAACACAGATCCAGACCTTGGCCCACAGGTACCAAATGCAATCGATCCAAACGACGTTATCATTGGACAGCCGTGGAATGGCTCATTCCCAATCCAGTGCAATGAAACAATCAACAGGCCAGGCATCTACGTTGACAGCAGATCAAGCTGGGAAGACGCAGATTGCTCAGCCCAGGTTGCAAAGACCTGCATAAGCATGAACTACCCAGTCGGCATGAAAGAACTCGGTGACGTCACCGGTCTTGCCGGCAGACCAGAAGCATCAGACAGATTCGGCGCATTTGACGGCGGATTTGGCTGGATCACCTCCTACGGTGTTCCAACATACGTAACACCATACGGCGACCTTACACAGAACGATCCGGGCGGAACATGCCAGATCGCTGTCGATCCAAAAGATGGACAGACACACATGCAGATCTACGTTTATCTGCAGAGAGCACTCTTTGACTACAACTCAACAATTTCACACCCTGTCACCGGTTCACCGTACTTTAGGTATGATGAGCCGACAGGAGAGCCAGTGCTCAACCCAGCACCACTCAACCTCGGCACAACCGTTGACGGAATCGACTATGCCGGTGCAGTAGACCTCAAGGTTTATCCACCAGATCCATACGTCAACTTCGCAGAATGGCTCATCGTCGACAAGGGTCTCATGTATTCACAGACCAACTACACAGCCGGTCAGAACTCAAACCCACCGCTCTCACAGCTCCCGCCACCGGCACCACAGATTCAGGCTCCGTACTGGCCAATCCTTCGCACCTCGCACGGCGGTTTCCGCTGCTATCCTGGTGGTCAGACACACACAGGCCGTGTTCTTGGCCAGAACTTCAACCAGCTCGGTGGAGCATTCGGTTGGAACTCTTACCCGGCAATCTGGTCGGAAGACACTCAGAGAGACATCAAAGCCGAGAGATTCTATAAGCTCGGAACTGAATTCTTCCCACTCACAGATTACGGCATCTACTTCATCCTCAAAGACGGTGAAGGAAATCACCTCAGCTTCAATGCAACTGAAATCGACAGAAAGATCAAGAGAGTCGAAATCGTTGGACCATACGCAAGACCAAAAATAACAGACACAACAACAAATTCAGTTGTAACCAACTACTCATACAATGGACTCACAAACGTACCAATCAACTACGACTACTCAGGCAAGCTCGTCATAGACGAAACCAACTGGAAGTATTACGAATTCTCACCAGGCGTTGACTACCTCAACAAGTCAGTCCTTGGAAACGTCAACTACGGCACATGGCAGAACAGACTCATCAAGAGAACACAGAGACTCAACTACTGCTCACTCAACAACGTGTTCGTAATCGACGAAATCATTCCGTGGAACTACGGAAAGATCTATCTCTATGTCACCCTTTC
>CAYYJO010000071.1:0-9908 GCA_964472265.1 uncultured Caldisericales bacterium
ATATTATATTTAACGATATAATTGACATAAAAATTAATATTATGTACAAAAGTATTCCAATAGAGTTGTTGTCAATAGGACAAAAATCATCTGTATTAATGATTTTATATTTATTGAACGATGATAAAACAATTATTATTGATTCGCAGGATGATTATTTAGATAACAAATACATTATGGATGAATTTGTTAATATTATAAAACAAATAAAGAATAAAAGACAAATAATTATGGCTACAAACAATGGGAATGTTGTAGTCAATAGTGATGCTGAACAAATTATCATTGCTAATTATGATAACAAAAAAATTACTTATGTTTCAGGGTCAATTGAAGACCCAGACATTCGACAAGAAGCGCTGAAAGTTCTAGAGGGAGGTAAAGAGGCCTTCGAGAAAAGACGTGATAAGTATAGACTCAGTTAGAGTCAATCTTTCTTCTCTCGTGCTTCGGCATCACAATCATATAAAACGTCGAGGCGATGAGGTATGTAAGCCCGGTGACCATGAAACTGATCCAGTGCTTCCCGTCCTCAAGCAGCGAGCCGCCGATGCGGGTTCCGGTCGAGTTGCAGATGTTCCAGCCGACCGTGATGAACGATGAGACCGTTGAAAGCTCGGTTGGCTGGCAAGCGCCCATCCAGAAGCTGCTCCAGACTGGCCCGGTCATGTTCATCAGCGCATTTCTGATGGCAAAGCCGATTCCGGCCACAGCAAAGTTAGGCGCAAACAGCGTCAGTAGCAGGAAAGGTATCGAAAGGTACTGGCAATAAATGACTGTCTTGAGATTTCCGATTTTTTTGGCAACGATCGGCGAAATGTACATACCGAAGAAATAGGGGAATTTCGCAATTGAGGACAGGGTTCCCCACTGGTCGGCGGTTGTGTGGTAGATTTTTTTGAAGTACAGGGCGAACAGCGGAACCGTGAAACCGGCGCCAAAGCCGATGAGCAGCTGGCCGACAAGGACTTTCCAGATGAATCCCCACGACTTGACGTTGCCGAAATATCTGACAAATATATTCGCACCAGGAGGGATTTGCCTTGGCAATGCCTGAACAGGCCTGAGTCTGAGGTAGAAGCTGACTGACACAATTGACAGTGCCATGGCGCACACCATTGCCGACCTATAGGCCAGAATGCTGTCCACGTCGACGCTGAAAATCTGTGACGCAAGGTATGTGAGCTTTCCGCCGATGAAGTTGCCGATGATGACGGCGCCGAGGTTGGCCATTGCAATCAAAGAGAGGACATTGACCCTTTTTTCGGGATCGGTGCTTTCCACAAGCAGCGGGCCTTCCGAGAGTCCGTGTGCTGAACCGGCGATGGTTGCAACAACGGTTGCGGTCATGATCACCGGCGAGAGCGGGACAAAAACCTGAAGGACGAACATTGGGAACGAGACGAGCTGGGCGATGAAAATCGACCACTTCCTGCCGATCTTGTCCACCAGCAAACCCATGGGGATCGAGACTATACCGCCAACAATGGTTCCAAGGGCAGCGAGGGAGGCAATGAAAATTGTGGTGAATCCTCTGGCAAGCAGGAAATATGTGAAGTTGGCCTCGTTTATTCCGCCAGCTAAACCGGCAAAGAACGATCCGAACAGGACAAATCTGGTGTTGAAAGGGATGGCGTCCAGAAATCGGAAGGGTTGGAACCGTCTGCTCATGGGCGGATCAACATTCCTCTATCCTGGACTTTGCCAGCCTGCCCATCGCTTCCACGATCTCACCGCCGAAACACAGCCAGAAGCTGAATGCGTAAGGTCTGCGGTTAAGGTAGGACAGGTCGGCATTCTGGGCGTGACGCTTAAACACACCAGCAACGATCAGCGATATTGCCTTCTCAACCTCGCCAAGCAGTTCGGGGTGTTCGAATTCCTCTTTCTTTGTCCGTCTGATTTCAAGAAGATTTTCACGCATTGCCATCAAACCTTTGAGCTTCTGGTAAGCTTTTGTTGTCAATGGTTTTGAAATTCCTTCGATGTTGCCAAGGTTTGCCAGTCTTTCAGGCAATGGACTTGGCATCGTGTCTTCTAGTTCATGGAGGATGAATCTTGCGACGGTCACAAGCTGGGTTGGGTGGTAGTTGCAGGTTTCGAGGATAGCTTCCGACCTTTTGGCCGATTCACGCCAGTTGTTTGCAAACCATTTGCAAGTGATGGTTTTGCCGTAGAAGCTGGCGAGAAAATTTGGAAGTGTTATGGTTTGGTCAAAATCTCCCAGCCTGTCCAGGGCGTCCATGCCGATTCTGATTATCTGGCCTGACGGGAAGTCGATTCCTTTGGCCTGAAGGCTCTTTGTGAGATGACCAACCATCGGTGTGTATTTCGAACCTTTTTCTGGCAACGCAATTTTGACCGGAGGCCTTGATAGTTCGGTGATCAGAGGGCTGGCTTTGCCAATCAGCGTTATGCAGCACGGCATTTGACTGACGATTTTTGCAAGGTTTGCAAACGAAACCGGTTTTGGGATGTCAAAAACCTTGCTCCTTTGGCCTCTGGTGAAAGAAAGTATGATTTTGTCTTCAAAGAATGAGGCTTTTGAACGCCATCTGACCAGACCTTCATCGTCATCGCACTCGAGGAAGTATGGCAATTCCATTGATTCGTTGGCAAGCTTAAGGCGTTTCAGAGGAAGGCGTGCTTTCGTCAGGGCTTCGTTGTAGGAGTCAGCGAATTCGGCAGGGTTTTGAAGCAGAGTGGTCAAGGTTATGTTTGATATTTCAGTATTTGTGAGCTTGAAGATGTCTGAAGCCCTTGCAATAACCGGAGTTTGGACGGCAAAGCACTGGCTCCATAGGAAACCCCAGATGAACTGCTGCAGACAAGAGATGGTTGCATCAGGATTTTCAGCGATAAAGATTTTGGCTTTAGTGTGGAACAATTTTGCCCTCTCCATCACTTCTGGCCTTCTGTGATTTTCGACAGTTTTCAAAGCGCCTCTTACGGCAAAAATTAAGAGCCAGGCGTATGTTTTTATGAGTTCGGGGTCTAGCCGGTATGATGATATTGACCGTTGTTCGTCGGTTGTAGGAACCAGACCGAAATAGTTTTCTGATTCTGAAATGGCTCTGACGAGTCTGCCTTTTGACCAGTTGATTCCTAACTCTTTTAGGCTTTCTGCCAGCTCGAACTTTTCGATGATCGAATCAAACTCAGGGGTGATGTGCTTGAAGTGAAAACCCCAGTGTTTGAACTGCTTTGGCTCTATTGGCAGCACATAAAACGGGCCAACAGAGATGTCCTGGTGAACCCAGACGATGCCCTTGTGCTTATTGGTGTAGTCGGTCGTTAGCTGGTAGGGTTTGTCGGTGTGCACGGAAAAGTCGGGAGTTCCGAGCTTTTCATCCTGGATGAAAAACCTTGTGTCAAACCCGTTGATTGACAGCCAATAATCGGTCGGAATGGCGTCCCACGCAAGATTTTGGTCACCTTTGAAAACAACCTGGCTCATTAGGTGGATATTTTACCTGAAAACCTCGTCTGATTCCCTAAAACCTCTTTAATGAAATCACCGATTGGATATAATTGGGGATCGTGAAAAAACTTACAGTAAGGAACATCGTTTTTGGCGTTTTGATCCTCGCGCTTGTGGCCGGCGTAGCCTATGTCGTCATTGACTCAATCACAAAAGACAAGCCGACAGAAAAAAAGACTGACAAGCTCGTACCGATTCTGACCGGACCTGAAGGCGTGGTTGCCAGGGTTGGCAAAATAGACATCAAGTCCAAAGAGTATGCCGACATGATGGCCAAAGCCAGGCTGGATTATCTGGTCGAAGGGAAGGATCTTGATGATCCGGTCAACATTGACATTGCCAAAACCGTAAGAAGGGACATTCTTGAGGCGCTCATCCAGTATGCGGTCTACCAAAATTACGCGCTCGAGAAGAATATTCAATTGACCGATGCCGAGATTAACGATGCAATAAACCAGGAGATAGACAGCGATATCTCTATCGCGGGAAGCACAGAAAAACTCGAGAAACAATTGGCCGATGAAGGCAAGGGAGGCATAGCCAAACTTCGCCAGGATCTCAAGAAAGACCCGGAATTCCTGAAAGAACTACTCAAAAACAAAGTGAAAGATGAACTCAAGAAGGGTGTGAAGGTCAACGAACAGGAGACTGAAAAGTTCTATGAGTCAAGGTTGATCGGCATCTCAAGAATAGTCCTCTGGTATGATAAGGATGTTGATGGAGCCGATCTCGAAGCCGGTGGCAAAGAGGCAATAGCAAAAATAAGGGACATGATCGGTACAAAAGGAACATTTGAAGAGATCGCCCAGAATTTTTCCGAAGACACCGAGACCGCCCAAAACGGTGGCAAAGTGCAGGATTTGTTCATCAAGGGTGCTCTTGCTGCAGAGATCGATGATGTTGTGTGGAAGATGAAAGTCGGTGAAGTCAGCCAGCCAATCCAGACAAAAGAAGCCTTCATGATCGTGAAGCTGGATTTTGAAACCTATGTCTGGCAGTACTATTTTCCTGACACCGTCAATAAAGTCAAAACCCCGTTTGAAAAGATCAAAAACAAGGTTGCCGACCAGCTCTACACGGTCAAGCTGCTGGAAGTCGAAAACCAGTGGTACAACAACTACAAGGCGTTGCTCAAAACAGACATATACATCAAATACCAGAACGAAGACCAGACGAAATAATCCAAACCAAAACACAAGCCCTCCATACATTTGTGGGGGGCTTTTTCTTTTTTTGTTCCGATTGACAGTTTTATCATCGGGGTTATCCTAATTTTTTAGGAGGCAAAGATGAGACATCTGGCAGGGATTTTGGCGATAATGCTGATTTTTTCGGTTTCTTGCGGAGGGTCAAAATACGCAAACATGAGTTGCGGATTCAGTACTGATGACAATCCGAACCACGACGCACCGATGACCGTGAAGTTCAGGGGCACAGCTGAAGGTGACGTGAAATCATGGGACTGGAGCTTCAGCGATGGAGGAAAGGCAACCGGCATGGAGCCAGAGCACGTCTTTGAAAAGGAAGGCGAGTACAGCGCCACTCTCAAGATAACCTGCATCGATGACTACAGCGTTTCAATGACGATGGTTGGCATCACGGTCAAAAACGGTCTGCGATCATTCCGGTCGGGTGATTTCCATGTTGATGTGCTGGACAAAGGCGAATCCTACGAGTTTTCTGTTTCAGGCTACACCAATGGTTGGGTCGGCATTGCTTTCCCCAGGGAACCTGAAAAACTGACAGGCGCAAACCTTGTGATGGGCTATGTAAAAGATGGCGCACCCGATGTTGCCGACATGCACTTCACTTCAGAAACCGATTTTGGTAGAGACGATGAGGCAGGTGGCAAAAACGACGTGACACCGGTTGACGGTTCCGAGTTTTTCTCGCCAAATAAAGCAACCGATATCACCTTTGACATCCCAAAGGTAACCGATGACAAGTTCGATATCCCTTTGAAACCAGGGAAAATGAACGTCTGGCTGGGAATAGGGCCTGACAATGGCAAGAATTTCACCTCAAAGCCTGTCACTTCCGGCTGGCTGGAAATTGACCTGCCCTAAAGAAAAGATAACATTTACTCAAGGGGTGATTCAGTGATCGCAATCATGTAATCCTTAATGACTGAAATGGCCGGCGCAAAACCGGCAGACAATTCATTTATGCATGAAAGGATTTTCATGATAAAATCAATATGGGATGAAATATCCAACCATTTGAATTCATTTCAGTATGGTAGAAACAGGGTTGAGTGGGATCACATTTCAAAGAACAAACCGCTGGATTTTTCGGAGATCGATGCGGCTGAACGCGCTTTCGTCAACCTTGATCTGATCGAAAGCCTTGTGTGCGACAGCAGAATCACCAGGCTTTCGAAACTCAAATTGATTCTCAAGTACATCGACCTAGACCCAGATATATGCAGACTGAATGATGCTCTTCTTTCTATCGTCGAGGACAACCGTGACTTGATTGTCACAATGAACAATGCCGAAAGCAAGGACGAAATTGACCGTGTGCGTCTAGTTAACGCTGAATTGAGCAAACAGAGTTCAACAACTCTGAATCATTTGATAAGCCAGCGGAACAGACTTGCCAGGACATTTGGCTACCTGGATTTTGTCGAACTTGCCTACGAGTATTTTGAAATCGACTGCCAGAAAATGATCGCCTATGTTACCGGCCTATGCAAAAACGAGACCGGGAAGCTCGAAGACTACAAGGCAATCGTCAAATCCTGGACAGGCGCAGATGACCACTGGATCGGCCGGATTGATCTTGAAAAACACCTGTCAGAAAAGTTTTGTGGTTTTGACATGGTCGAACCTCTGAGAAAACTGATAGATTCGTGGGGGTTGGGTAATGTTTTTGACAGAATCAGAATCGTCATCGCAAATAATGGCGAACTCTACACAAGGTGTATCCCTTTGTCAATTCCTGATGATATTATCGTTTTTGTCGACACGCTCAATGCTTTACGAGACTGCGACAGCATTTTTCACGAATTTGGACACGGAATTCATTTTGCAGTAATGCAAAACTCGGGATTTGTTGAGGTTAATGAGCCATTGATGATGGAGATTCCATCTGTTTTCTTCAACTACATCGAGCGGGGGGCTGATTGGGCAAACATTGTTTTTCCGCAAGCATCGAGCCAAGAAAGAGAAATGTTGCAGTACAGCAGGCTAGTCAACAACCCAGGCATGATTGTTGGTCAATGTTTCGATGCTCTCTTTGAGATCGAGTGCTACAAAAAAGAAGGGCAGTCACTGGATATAATCTACAGGAATCTATACAGCCGCCTTTTCGGGAAAGATACTAACGACAGCGCCAACTTACAGGGAATTGATTTCTCATGGCCGTTTTATCAGCAATCCTACCTCCTCGGTTTCGGATTTTCAAAGCTGTTATATGAAAATTTCATGGAGCGTTTTGGGACTGTTTTCGATGAAAAGGTCGGAAAGATGTTCACCGATACACTCCTTGTTCCCGGAAATTCAGTTAAATTCACCGACAGGATGCAGAGCTTGATTGATAAACTTGGGATTAAGGACATTCCTACCTGGATGTCATCGATCCTTTGAACCCGCCGAAGGTTTGCCAAATATTTGAAACAAAGATAAAATAGGCATATCAGCTCTCGGAGGTGCCATGCGCAAGCTGTGTCTGTTTGCCGTATTCCTCATCGTGTCTGTTTACATCCAGCCCGGGATGGCTTTCACCCCCGCAAGGCTTGATGTCATGAAGATTGTCACGCCTTCAGCCGAAGGCGACTGCACACTCAGGCTCAGCTTCCAGATTGGGAAAACCTACTATTGGAAGAATGGTTCCATCAGAGGAGTTGCACCTGACAACTCTCCGCCGATGGGGACTGCGCCTGAAATAAAAAACAACAGGACGTTCCTGATTGTCAGATACATCACTGCCGAAGTAGGGGCAAAGCTCGAATACTGGAAGAAAAACACAGCCCAGAATCCGGCAAAGCAGGATCAGGTCAGGATCACAACAAAAGAAGGCAAGGTCATTGACCTTTGGATGGGGAATCCTTCAGCCAAGATCAATGGCGTTTCAACCATGATTGACCCAACCGATTCATCAGGCAAGGTGGCGCCATACATAAAAGGCTCTGGTTACACAATGCTTCCACTTAGGTTTGTGGGCGACAACCTCGGTGCAGCGGTGAACTGGATCACGGCTTCGTCAACGGCTGAGCTGATCTTCACCGACGAGGAATGTGTCAGGAAATGCTGCAAGTATGAAATCAAGCCTGCTTCAGAACTTTTGTTGTGCCCGGGTGAGTTCAGGCTGGCTGACCTGTCTTTGAAAAACCTCTGTACAGGCAAGAAAGTCACGTTCAACCTCACGCCAATATCTGGCGTACTCAGCGTTGATCCGGCGACGGTCACGGTTGACCCTGAGGCTTCTGTAAACATCAAGGCTGGTTTGGCCATGCCCGACAGAATATCGGATTTTGCGACATTTGAAATCGGCGTATCAACCGACTGCGGTTTGGTTGAGGATGTTTCGATAAAAGCCCTGTTTTCCACGAACGGTTGTCAGGCTGCATGTCAGTGGATTTGCGGCTGCATTACAAAAATTGAGGCAGATGGTGACAAAACAACGGTCACTTTTGACGAAGAGTGCGATGGTTTAAGCCAATCTGCATTCACTGCTCCGACGAAACTTAAAGACCTGCTCCTTGGCTTGAGTTTTGCTGACTATCTGGCTCAAAACGGCAACGGGGCTTGCGCCGATCTGTGCGTGGCCGAAGATGGTGTGATTTCTGCATGGAAAGCAAGGCCGAACCGCAAGGTTTGCTGTCAGGAGCGCATCCTTCTGACCATCGAGCTGGTGGATTGTGAAAAGGAAATCGCTGTTGGTGTCGATCCAAACGGCATCCGCTGGGTTCTTGACCTGACTGGCAAGCAAATCTGTGCAACACTCTCAGCCGGTCAATGCTACGATGTCGGCGGAAACGAAGTAAGGCCGGTTGGCACAGGTGTTGTGACCTCCAAGCTGCTCAAGGTCGACATGGCAACAGCCGTTGCCTGCACAGGCAAAACGGTTTGCGGAACAATCGAAGCCAAAAACTGCAAGGCCGATCCGCCTCTGCTGATGATCAAAACACCGGATGGGCAGTCGGTTGATCTGGTAGTGGTTGATGCCAGAATCCGGTCAATTGACGGAAAAACCGTTGAATGCCCGGAGCTTGAGGATGGAACCTGCATCATGGCTTCCGGTTACGAAAAAGACGGTGCATTCATGGCGCTTCAGGTTGAACAGATGCCGTGTCAGTGTGATAAAGACCTTGAAACGGTCGATTGCCGGATCGCCTCGGTCTCCAGAAATCCTGACGGCGAGTTGATGGTGAGTGCAAAAAAAGATTGTAACGGTGACCCGATAACGCTGACTTCACCTTCAACGCTTGGCGATGATTTTGGAAGATTCAAAAATATCCAAACTTTCTCCTGGGTTGGCTCTTATGCAACCTTGTTGACCAACAACGGGCGAGTGATCAGGTGGATTGCCAGAAAAGGCTGCATGGACTGCACTCCTTCCGAGCTTGTGACGGTCGTATCCTCGGCTGACCTTGGACAGAAGGGTTTCCTCTACGTTTGCAGGAATTCCGATGGCAGGCTCGTGGCTTTGAGGGCTGCAACCGATCCGGAGTCAGAAAAAATCAAGCTCTCAGCCTATAAAGGAACGGCAAAGCTCGATTTGGACGCACTTGGGATGATAAAAGGCTGGAGAAGTATTGAAGGTTCCTGCTGTTCTGCACCAGATGAAACGATTGTGCCGACAAAGCCAGCCATCATCGTCAGCAGTCAATCGGTTGAGGTGAAAGCAGACGTAAAATCCTACGCTTCATCACTTGTCTCATTTAAGGATGCCGACACAAAATATGGCGAAAAGATAGGGCTGGCCCCTTATCCGTGGGAGAATCTGAAATTGTACGGTGCAAAGTGGATTTCAGCTCCGGTTGGCATGAAGGCTGGCGAAGTGACCTTTTCGGCTGATTTCTGCCTGCCTGTCTGCTCACAGGTGAATCTTGAAACGCTCGCAGCTTCGAAAACAGCGATATTCCTGGATGATCTGAAGCCCTCGAGCCAGCTTGGCCTTGTCAAGGGCATTGCCCATCCAGCCTCGATTTCGGCAAGGATTCCTGCGGGAAAGCACAACCTCATCTTCGTTTCAGCCAACGAACCGCCTGCAGGACTGATTTTTGCGATGACCGGTACCGAGTCGCAGGAGTGCAAGCAGTGTTCGTGGCAGGTTTCTATGCTTACCGATCCCGCCAGAATGGCTGTTTGTCCAAACCAAAGGCGGACTTACGTTGCAAAAATCACAAACTTTGGCGATACCCAGTCAATGTTCAAAATCTCTCCCAATACGGCTGGAATAGCTGTAAATCCATCAGTCCTGA
>CAYYJO010000072.1:0-9716 GCA_964472265.1 uncultured Caldisericales bacterium
CACGATAACCGCGATCATTACTACAATTTTAAGGAAGACTTCAAAGTCCCCCTTCGAGATCTTAAGCACTAGTGGAGCTCTGAATCCTCAACCAGCTCGTCCTTTGGATTGATCTTGGCCTTGAGCCTCTCGATGACTTCTTCGGTTCTCACCTTGATGTCGTCGGCGACTTCTTTCGACTTGTCGGTGATTACTTTTCTGGTTTCGTCACCTTTTGCAGGTGCGAAGAGCACGCCAAGAAGAAAACCGACTGCCGCTCCGAAGAGCACTCCTGTAAAAAATCCGCTGTCACGGTCGCTCATTCTTTTCCTCCTTTTTTGTTACGCTTGAAGAGAAATCCTCCAAGCTTGAAGAATGTTCCAAAAACCGATCTAAATACCGGTTGGAACAGGACTGGGATGTACTTGCTTATCGCAGCCACTCCCGAAATGACAGTTTGCACGGTTTGAACAGCGCTTGTTATGGTTGTCAATGCGTTCTTGAGCACCGGTCCCGTGTCGTCGAGGATGGTGTTTACCTTGGGGAGAATCTCGGTATTTACAGTCTTCATTGACTTCTCGGCCTCGTTTAACGTCTTTTTTGCCTGAATGAGGGCCGGAACCACGAAGAGCACAATCATTAGCGCTGCAACAAAAAGAATTCCAATCAGAATCCAAAGAGCTATTTCCAGACTCTGCATCCTTTGGAGAACATAGGTCAAATCAGAGCTCATCAAGCCTCCGAGTTTCTTTCAATCCCCGCAAATGCCGTGTCAACCTTAATTTCCTGCACCTAATCGCAGGTGGGGCCATTATTCAGGCTCATCATGTATCAGTGAACGAACCGTTTCCGGAGCGCTCATCAGCGATGGCCATTTCGCCCCTACATTCACTTATAGGCAGTAAATGTCAGCGATCACGCACACCACAGGGTAACTAAATTATAAAGCAAGTTCCGCAATTGTTCAAGCGATGGCAGCCAAAATCAGCCTGATGGAGCCAACGAGAAAAAGTGTGGTTTCAAGAGCGATTGCCCATTCCGGGGCTGAGCCGAAAAGTTTTGTGTGGTATGAAACGCTTGCTTTCTCGGCGTTTGTCTTGATGTGTGCAAGAAGGTTTTCAGGCAGATGAATCTGTGAATACGGCACCCTGACTGGTTCGGTTCTCAAGCCTGGGTTTGAAAGGATCATCATCCAGCCGGAAATGCTTCCGGTGTCAACAAGCTGGATGTCAGTGATCTCCTCAAAAATCCTGGTGGAAAACCGGTTGATGATTACGAAGTCATCACAGCTTACAAGGATTGACTGCTTTGGAAAGATTCTGAGGGCGAAATGGATAGCCAAACTTGAAAAAATGGCGGAGATGAGCAAGATGACCGATGTTTTTGAGACAAGCTCCAATGGGAGCCAGACGATCAACAAAGCCGGAAGAATTGTGAGGAAAACCAGCCACTGGCTGGAGAGACCCAGTCGTGACCTGAAAACTTTCACAATGCCTTCGATACAACGATAATAATCAGGGCAGCAAGCGAAATCCAAAGTCCCCAGTCAAGAAAATGAAGACCAGAGTATGTTTCTTTGTAGATTGCCCTCGGTGCGTTTTTTCGGAGGGATTCAATCAAATCACCTGGGTTTACGAGCTCTTCCAAAACGATGATGGCAGCAGGGTTTATCTTGTCGGTGAAAACCTGAAGCTCTGCACCGAACAGGCCTGGTCTTGAAACCCGGATGATTTTCGTTACCTCTTCAACCGGGATTTGGATCAAAGAAATGTTGAAATAAACCCTTTTTGTTTCCTCGTCAGTCCATATTCTACAACGGACGATTCCCTGGCGCATCATCAGCCTTGTGAAAAAGGTGAAGCCGGTTGCTGCAGCAGGAATGAGAACGATTGTCAACCAGATCAGATTATTCCCAAAAGCATCAAGCGGTACGATAAGAAAACCGAAAGCCGAAAGGATGATGATTGTAAAAAAAAGGCTGATTCTGTGCCCATTTGGTTTTGTTAGGTATTGTTCTTCCACGATTGCCCATTATAAGACTTGACCGAGAAAACTGCAAGCCGTATCTTAGTTTGCATGGCTTTCAACCTATATGATCCCAAGACCCCCAAGATCAAGAGGGACGTTTCGGCGCAGACAATTGCCAAAATGAGGCAATACCTCATTTACGTAGCAGCAGGAATAGGTTTAGTCCTGCTCGTGTTGTTAGCCTTGACCGTCTGGCCCAAAACCCCTTCGCTGACGATTGAGTGCAAGGTTCCTGCTGAAATCTTCGTTGACGACAAACCGTTCGGCAAAGGTTCAACCGTATTCATCAGAACCATCGAACCCGGCAGACATGTGATCAAGGCTGTTCCTCTCGAAACAATCCCTTTCATGGATATGGACGTCCAGAAAGTCGACATATCGCCAGGAAGAAGCGAGACAATCGAACTTATCAATGTTTCAGACGTTGTATTCGATACAAAGCCACAAAAGGCAGCCATTGTCCTGAGTTCACTCGAAGGCGATGCAAGCCTTGGAACTACTCCCTTGAGAACCAAACTTCCATATGGGCAATACGACGTTGTGATGAGGCTTCCAGGTTCTCCTGAGTATCAGAAGAGCTTCCTTTCATCTGGCGCCGAAATAATTAACATCACGGCCGATTTTGACGAACTGGCGCTCAACCAGCCTGGTTCAAGAAAACTCACAACCAATTTCTCGGTTCCAAAGCTCATAGAAGGCGCAAAGCTGACTGTTGACGGAAAGGAATATGCACAGGGTTCGCAGGCGTTGTTGCCAAGCGGATTCCACAAGGTCTGCATGAACTACTACGGTCAACAGATTCTGTGCACGCAGGTCATGTTCCCATCAGTTGGAAAACCCATTGAGATTTCATGGCCGGAAACCATTTACAGCCCTTGCATGTACTTTGGCAGGGATTTGTTCACGCTTCCCGGAGATGCCAGAGGAGCAACCGTTGCACAGGATGGATCATCTCTGCTGTATGCCACAGGTTACCCTTTTGTCGACTGTGTTGATCTCGGGTCAGGCCAGAGGGTTTGGACACAGAAGATTGACAGGGCGTTTGACCTTCGGCCGGTGATCATCTACAGAACCGACGGCAACAACATTTACGGCATGGCGGGTATCCCATCCGACCCACGATCAACCCCGTTTTGCATTGAGATAAGAACAGGCAAGGAAATTGACGTCCAGAAGAAGTTCGAGGGGTCAATACTTCCTCTTGCCACACAACCGTTCAAATCAGGCATCTGGAATTGCTATGGCAATGTTTGGGAAACCGTGGTAAACGGTGAAGGCAGGATTGCGGCAATCGAAGCCGTGGTTGTAAAAAACCTTGAAACCTTTAGGTTTGTCAGAAGAGTGAACAGCGATGAGACTGCAAAATTCCTCGGTGTGAGCTTTTCAGCCACCGATGACGGGCACCCGATTTTTATCTTTTCGCTACGCAGAGGCAAGACAACCGGCATAATGGTTCTCGATCCAACGGTTGCTGTCCCCCACAAACTTGTTGAATACAACGTCAACAACAGGGAGAAATACTCGGCATTGCTTGAAGGTCCACAGGAAGCTGACGCCGAAAAAGGTTGGACATGGATGCCGCTGACTATCGATCCTGAAGGAGCATGCTTCGATGCTGGCTTTGACACAGGGAAGACTTTTATCGTTTACTCGGATTTTACCGTTGCAGCCGTCATGTACCCCCAAGGTCGCTACAAGTGGAGCAGGTATGTTGACAAGGCCAGAAAATCCGACCCAACAATCTCAAGGTCAAAGGGTAAGGATGTCGTTGTAATCAATTTCCCAACCTCACCGTTCGAATACCAGCTTGACCTGAAAACGGGTGAGCAGATTGAAAGACGCATCAAACCCCAGACTCCAGAAGAAGCCATTCAAGGATTCATCTGCCCGGGCGGTTCTTTTGTGATCCCTGGCAACAAGGCAATATCTGGTGTGAAGCTTGATGAAACCGGAAAGTTCAAACCAACCTGGGAGAGAACCTTTAAAACCGGGTTGCTTCTCCCATCTCCGTGGGGGCCTGTTCATATCGAATCAAACAAGGTAACGGTTCTTGGATCACACATGCTAAGACCTATCCTGGAACTCACACTTCCAGGACTGGGGTCGCCTGCACATGGCCTGATTCTTGGCGACAGGCGCTTCCTTGCCCTGTACTTTGAAAAAAGAATCTGGATTATTGACCGAGACGGTTTGAACCGTGGCTATTTTACAAACATCGACGACCTTGAACCACTGGAGTTATCAGGCCACAAAGCAATGCTTGCAGATATGGGTGGGAGGAAGGTGGTTATTCCATGGCCACAAAACTGAAATGGGTAGTGCCAGCCATTGTCGTTGTGCTGGTTGCAGCTACGCTTGTGGTTGCTGCTGTTGTCATGCTCGCCCCGGACAAGGGAACCTTGAGCCTTGAAAGCAAGAAGGCCATTGACCTCGAGATTGACGGCACAAGTTATGGCAATGGCACGGAATTTTCGATTTCCATGACCATCGGAAGCCATGAATACAGGGGTTTGATACAGGGCGTTGCCGATTCAAAGATGGAGCTGAAAGGCACATTCACAATTACCAAGGGAGAAGTGACAAAGGTTGTTTGCGGGACAGAACCGGTTGTCAGCTTCACCTCGAACCCACAAGGAGCGCAAGTCAGCGTTGCGTCAGACATCTCGCAGCCACTTGGCAAAACACCTGTGGATGTTCATCTGCCTCCAGGTGTATATACGTTCATCCTCAACCTGGACGGTCAGGCAAAAAAATATGGCCCAATCGATTTAACTTTTGACGAAAAGGAAAAGGTCGAAGTGTTTTTTGGCAAGACCCCAAAAACTGGCTCGATCCAGGGAGACTCAATCAATATCACTTCAATACCCGAAGGCATCCAGATTTACAGGGGCGATGAGCTTGTCGGTATAACGCCGGTCTCGTTTGCAGACGCGAGGAATCTAACAGCAAAGGTTGGCGGTGACACGGTTTCCATCCCTCTGCTATTCAAGCGTCAGAACGTATGGCTGCACCCAGGTGTAAAGCTGTCAATGATTGTCACCGCTTCAAACATTGAATCATCGGCTCATGAATGGTTTGCAAATGGCGGTTATTTTAATGCCTTCATCGAGGATGGGTTCCTCAAGATTGCTGACAACTCTGGCCACACCATTCAGACAAAGCTTCCTCCGCATGACGTCATCCTTGATCTCTCACTCTATGGCGGAACCCTGGTTTTTTCAGGTATGAACAAGGATGCCCTGATGGTTGTGGGCTACGATGTACAATCACTCGGGCAGTCAGAAGTCAAAGACCTCAAGATGTTTGTTTCTGGGTTCGCAAGGTCGATTCAGTCCCAGGATGGGTCAACCACCCGCTACTTCTCAATTGTCAATGGCAGCCTGTATGAACTTGACACAGAAAACATGAAGGTTTTCAAGCTGGGCAAGGCTCAACAGGGGCTCCATTTCAGGCGCATGGGTGAAACCAGCGATTTTGGTGTTGGTCTCTTCAATGCTGATGGAACCTGTGTCGGTGTCTACGGCAGGCGTTATGCCTGGAATCTTGATGGTTCGTGGCAGGTTGGCGGGGTGAAGAATGTCCAGCCGGCAATCATCTGTTTTTTCAAAGGCACTGATATTGTCGGATTCAATACCGGTTCAGGCGAGGCCGAGTGGCAGACAAAAATTGCCGAAGAGCCACTCTCCGTTTCGTGGAATGAAAACGAACAGGTCTGGATTGCAGAATCCCTTGACTCTGAAAACCACTACCTCATCGATCCAAATTCGGGCACATCGACCCCTCTCGATAAAAACAACACCTTTGTCCAGCCAAACCCAAATCCGGGCTTCAGGGGTCTTGGATTTGTTTCAACACAGGACAAGATGTGCCAGATTTTCTACAATCCTTCAGGCATCCTGAAGTGTTTCGTCGACGGAGTGGAACTCTGGTCGCTCAACTGTGAGCAGGTCTACTCGACAAAAGCCTTCAATCCACTGCTCGACCTTGGCCAGATAATCATAAAGAAAACCAATGGCTGTTACGTTGTTGACCCTTCCAGCGGATCAATAAACCTCCTCTCCGAAAGCCAGCCTCTTCAGTTTTTTGAAAACGGAGCTGTTCTATTTCCGGAAGGAATATGGTCAGGCCCGAACAAGATTTTTGAGGGATCTGGCAAAGTCACGCAGAGAGGGAACGCCCTGAGGATCGTCTTGAATGATGAAGCCTCTTGTGTTATCCTGCCATAAACAAGATGGAGAGCGACGAAGTCTTCAAACTCACAAAATGGGCTGGATGTGCCGGCTGAGCAAGCAAATGGGGTCCGGGTGACCTCGCCGACCTTTTGTCAAACCTGCCAAAAATGACCGATGAACGGCTGCTGACCGGCGACCTTTCAAAATCCGATGCTGCGGTCTACAAACTCACTGACGACCTGCTGGGGATTTTTACGGTTGATGTGTTTGCTCCCATCGTCGATGATCCTGAAACATTTGGCAGAATCGTTTTTGCAAACTCGGTTTCAGACATCTGCGCGATGGGTGGCCAGCCTTTGCTTGCGCTCAACATTGCTCTTTTCCCCAGAGAGATTGAAACGCCAAAACTTGCCGAAATCCTTCGCGGATGTGCTCTGGCTGCCATCGAACACAGCGTGCTCATCGTCGGCGGTCACACGGCAAAGGATCAGGAAGTAAAGTTTGGCCTTTCAGTTTTTGGAACTGCAAAACCCGGTGACATCAGGATGTCAAACGCAGGCAGGCCAGGACAGGCTATTATTCTGACAAAGCCCCTAGGAACCGGCATCCTTTATGCAGCCCGCGAGAAATATGATTTCAATCAGTGCGTCCAGTCGATGACTCAAATAAACTGCAGAGCTTCACGAATCCTTGCCCAGTACGACTGCCGGTGTGCAACCGATGTCACAGGCTTTGGCTTTGCCGTTTCGCTTTACGAGCTGCTTGAGGAATCCAAAATTGGCGCAAAAATCAATGTTTCAAAAATTCCACTATTCAAAGATGCCTTTGAGGCTGCACAAAACTATACCTGTCCGCTTCTTATGGAGAACATCTCCTCGGTTGAACATTGCCTGCAGATTGGCAAAAATGTTTCAGCCGAGTGGACAAACCTGCTCGGTGATGCACAAACTTCCGGTGGGTTACTCGCTTTCATAGATATTGATAAGGCCGATGAGTGCGTTTTCAAACTCAAAAAAGCTGGCGTAAATGCCGACTGGATCGGCCAGACACTTGAAGGCGAAACGAGGATTATAGTAGAAGCCTAAGTTTTTTTAAGGTTTCAGCCTCTTTGTAATAGTTATCCCCTTTGTTTTGGCATCCCATACCACGTCGCAGCTGAACATTTCAGAGATGATGCGAAGCGGGACGAACGTTCTCCCTTTCACGATCTGTGGCGGTGAGGCCAGCGGAACTTCCTTGATCGAGCCATCAGGCATGTCAACGTAGGCTTTTGATGAGTTGATCAATAATCTCAGGTAGCTTTCATTGCCAAGGTCGACGATGATCGTTTTGATGTCTGCCACCCATTCAATCTTCAACCCAAGACCATCGGAGACAAATCTGAGCGGAACCATTGTGATGTTTTTGCTGATGAACGGTGGAGGATCAACATTGATTTCCGTGTCATCAACGGTAGCCTTTGCCTTGCCGATTGCCAGCTTTATTATCTTCATTGAGCGTTTGAGCGTGCATTTGAGGATGTAGTTGGCCAGGTCTTCGCCGTCGCTTCTGAAGCTGAATTTAAGCTCAACGGGCTTATCAAATCCGCACGCTTTTGGGTCGATTTCAAATTTAAGTTCGACGGAAGCATCAGGGTTGAGAAGAATTGACCGTCCGGATGAAACCATGTTAACGCCAATGTCCGTTATGACATCGAATAAAATCTGTGTGTTACCGGTGTTTGTGACCATAAGTGTTCTCAAAAGCTCGTCATCCCAGATTGTTGATGAGCCACCGATGTAGGTTACCTGAAGATTTTTCTCGGTCACAAACAGGATGAGGTTTACCGGTTCATAGGTTATTTCAGGATTGTCACTGGAAACAATGACTTTTGCAATCAGGTGATCGTAGGTTGCCTTCTCTGCAGTGCCAGAAAATTCAATGATGGCCTGTTGTCCTGCGTCAAGGATCGAGACGGTTGTGTCTGTGTCTGCAGAGAGCCAGTCAGCATCGGTTCGGAGCGATATTTTCACTGATTTTTGTAGCTTCTGCTCACGCTCATTTTTGACAACCGCCCTGAACCTGAACTGCTCACCTTTTTTCACGGTCTGTTCAGTTTTTTCAAAGGTGACCGATATATTTGGTTTCATCTCGAATTTGAAAACATGGCCGATGTTGTTGACAGCAAAAAGCGCATCATTCCAAATGATTGGCGAACCCATCAGATATGCTTCATTTCCGCCGACGTTCAGGTTTTGGACGATTCCGGTTTCGTTGTCGTGACCAACCACTTTTTTTGCATCGAGGTCGTAGATTGACAAACTGCCAGACCTGGTTCCAACGTAGACGTAGTGGTCAATGATGACTGGCGAGTTCATGACGATGTTATCTGTTACGTATTCTGCCTGGAGTGAAAAATTGTCGCCATCGAGGGCAAAAACCCTCATTTCCTGGGCGGTATCGGCGGCAACAACGTATTTTCCGTTTGTCACCGGACTACCGGTCATTCTGCCTTTGAACGGGAAATTCCACATCTCGTTTGGGTTGCGGTCGCGGTCAAAGCAGTAGAGGGTGCCGGTTGCGTCAGTGTTGCTGCCAATTATGTAGCCGTATGAGGTGACAAAAATGTAGTCGCCCGAAGTCGCCGGTGTGTAGTCGATTGAACCCTTGGTTTGGAGCGGTCCCCAGCTGATGCTGCCGTCGTTTGGGTTGAGGCAGTAGAGGTTTTTGGTGTATTCCGAGTCGGTGTGCGGTTGACCCTGGCAGGCGACCACGTATCTGCCGTCATCGAGCTTTGCAACCCCGGCCTTGACCTGGCCTGTCAGCTCGATTGGGCTCCAGCCCTCAAACGGTGCGCCTTTGCTGGTCTTGTCGATTGCATAAACGTGACGGTCGCTTGAGCCGTAAACAATCTTGTTGCCGTCGATCAAAGGGGTTGATTCGATCAGGGATTTGCTGTCGCCGGTTCGCCAGTCCAGCTTGCCGTCTTCGAGGTTGTAGCAGCAGATTCCGGCGATTGGCTTGCTTGTCGACGATGGCTCAGGGCTGATCCAGTAGTAGGGAACGTAGATTTTTCCTTCATCAATTGCCGGGCTGGCCACAAAGCTGGCGCTGGTGCCGACAACCTTGAGGTCGTTCGACCACTTCATCGAGAGGTCGGCCGTGGAAAGCGCATAAATCCTGCCTTCCTTGCTCACGATCACCATTGTGCCGTTTGCCACAGCCGGGCTAACGTCGACGGTCACCTGGTCGTTTCCTTCGATTGGGAGAAGTTTTCTTGCAAATCGCGGCGTGTCGTAGAACTTCGGGCTGACATTGTCCGGGAAAGTGCCGGAACGGCCAGGATTACCCCTGTCCATCCATGCCCCTGAAGCCAGGATCGCCACAACGGTTGCAAGCTGTAAAATGCGGTTCATTCCAATCTAAATAATGGGCAAGTCTGGCTTTTTGTCAACAGTATCACTAAAAGTAACATAAAGTCTCAAATAAATACTAAATAGCAAGAAATGATAATTTATAATAATTATAAGAATGTAATAATTACTATAAATATATAAT
>CAYYJO010000073.1:0-9463 GCA_964472265.1 uncultured Caldisericales bacterium
CCGTTGTCGTAAACATCGACACCATTATGGTTAATAAAAGTACATTTTTCATTGCTCCTCCTCGACTTTACCGGAGTATAGCAAGAAAAAAATGTTTGTCAAACTTTGCTTAGCTTTTTTCGTGCTTAACCATCTTCACGCCGATGCCGTCAAACAGCTGCTTAACCTGCTCGGAATGCGGGTAGTCGTCGCGGTAGTGGAGTTCGTCAAGGTTAGGAAATGTGTTGCTGATGACCTTGGCGCAGTGGTAGCAGGGAAGGCAGGTGCAGAAAACCTGGGTGATTTCCTTCCTTGAGCCTTCATATCTTGAAATAGCGTTTATTTCCGCGTGGATGACCGGGCATTCCCACAGGTCTGAGCCAGACGGCTTGTTTTCTCTAGTGCAGGTGTCGCAGTGGCCAGTGCCCGACACAACGCCGTTGTATCCGGTTGCCCTGATGTTGCTGTCACCGTCGACAAGAATGCATCCGACCTGTCTTCTCAGGCATGTTGAACGCAACGCCACAATTTCGGTGATCATCATGAAATATGTAGGTTTGTCAGGTCTCGTCATTGCCCCGGATACCTTATCACCACAGCTCTCACGTCCGCTCTCCACTCGACTGACGCTCCCAGGTTTTCGGAGATGAAGCGCGTTGGTACCATGGTCGAACCTTTGATGATTTGCGGGGCAGGATCGACGGTCACCCTTTTTCCGCCAACCAGCGCTGACTTGTTGCCAATCCACATCTCAATAATTTTGCCATCAAGGTTGTAGCTGACCTTCTTTGTCGCGTCATCCCAGCCGACTTCAGCTCCAAGCTTTTCGCCCAGAACCCTGAATGGAACCATGACTTTATTGCTTATTATTGTCGGTGGCGTCGAGAGAGCATTTTTGACCTCAACTCCGTTTACGCTTATGTTTTTTGATCCAATCATGAAAATAAGCGTCGTAACCGTACTAAAACTAACCTGATAGGTAAATACGGTTTTATTGCCGGCAGGATCAAAGATCAGGATTTCAATCTTGTTCACTCCGGCCTTCAAAACGTGCATCTTTGAGAAAGAGCCGTCAGAGTTGATGGCAATCAGTTCGCCATTGACAATGACTTGTGAATTTGGCTCAGCCGTTCCCTTGATTTCAATGGCCTGAGTCCTGTAAATTGCTCCATCCTTGAGGTTTGTTGTCGGTGTGATCGGGTTTGGCGTAACTGAGATTTCCGGTGAGGCATCGGACATGTTGTTGTTGCTGTCAACGGATTTGATGATGTAGTAGTAGGTGATGCCGTTTTCAACGTTTGGATCGGTGTAGCTGGTGCCGGAAACGAAGAAGTCGGTGATTGGCGTTGGAGTATACCCGCTGGGGTATGTTGCCCTGTAGATGAAATAGCCCCTGACATCGGCAGATTTTGAAGGCGTCCAGAACAGGTGTGATCTCTTGTCTCCCTGATATCCGACGAACATTTCCGGTGGCGTTGGCTTTGGACCAGTCGATGTTACGGTAAGCTTCACAGGAACTTCGATGAGCGCCTGCTGTGGATCGGTCGAGGTCACAAGCAGGGTGGCCGTGTACTCCCCCGCACTCATTCCTGCTGTGTTGGCCGAAATGGAAACGCTCGTTGACTGGCCGGCTTCAATGAGTCCGGTTGGCGGTGTGTAGGAAAGCCAGTCCTGGGTTGACGAAACAGCAACCTGAAGGATGACTGGAACCTGGATCATGCCTGCATTTGAAGAGACAATGGCGTTACCCCTGTAAAGCTGCCCAGCCACAAGATCGTTGAGCGTGACTGTGCAAGTGACTGTGGAAACGGTTGTATCAATATTTTTTACCAGACATCTCATCCACGGCACATCTGAAACGGCAGTGACGTTGAGATATTTTTCACCAGGAGCAGTGCAAGTGATCGTCTGGGATACGTCTCCCGAGTTTGGAACGGTGCCAAAATCGACGAAAGTCGGGTAAACCATGAGAGTGTTTGCCGAAAGGAGCTGGGGAGCCTTTTTGGCGTAGGATTTCGAAATGGTGAAAAGCAGGGTTGAAGTGCCCCTGTTGTAGATGTCCATTTTTGCAACCGAAACCTCACCCTGTTTGGCGACAATCTCTATCTTTGCAGGATTCAGTTCAATTTTAGCCGAGTCCTGCGCGAAAGAAAAACCTGAAGGGATGAGCAACGCCAGAATGGCCAGCGTCATGATGATCTTGTTCATCCTACCTCCTTGAGTCTATTATATGCCTTCAGACCGGTAATACCAAGCAACCGGCCGGCCAGTTCAGAAAATTTGTCCGGGTCACCTGAGGTGAACAATGAAATCTTGCCTGAACCCTTTGAAATTTTTTTGTTTTCCAGATCACCCTTCAACCGCTTTGCAACCGGCAAACCGGTGTCGATGATGTTGATTGAAGGGGGAAGAATTCTCGAAATCATAGGCAAAAGAAACGGATAGTGCGTGCAGCCTAGAACCAGTTGATCTACACCGGAATCAATCACAGGTTGCAGAATCTCCTTCAGAGTCTGTTCAACCTCTGCACCATCCAGCTTTCCGTCCTCAACGAACTCGACAAGCCCGGGGGCCGGAAAAGTCAGAACCTCGACTCCTTCGGCAAACTTGTCGACGAGGTCAAAAAATCTTGTGCCCTGTGAGGCTGCTTTTGTCAGGAGCACTGCGATCCTCTTGGTTGCTGAGTTTGTAGCTGCCGGTTTGACACCCGGCTCCACGCCAACGAATGGGATATGATACTCCTTGCGAAGGTTGGAAATGGTGTTGACGGTTGCACTGTTGCAAGCCACCACGACAAGTTCGCAGCCTTCGCCGATCAGGAATTCGGTTATCTGCCTGCTCCTGCCCATGATGAACGAAAAGGGTTTGCTACCCCAGGGGCAGAAGGCGGAATCACCAAAGTAAATGTAGTCGTAATCAGGGTTTACCTCAATGCAATGTTTGAGGATTGACAATCCACCAACGCCTGAATCGAAAAAGCCTATTGCCACCTCAGGAGCCAGCCTCTACCTGAATTTCTTTCAGATCACCCTGAACCATTTTCTCCTGCTCGGATTCCATTTTTTCGGCAATCTGCGAACTAAGCGCTCCAAGGTCAGCCGTTCCTGCACTTTTTCCGAGTTTCTTGGCAAGCATTGTCAGGGCAATCGGCGCCCCGAAAAGTACGTCCATGTGGTAGTCCATGAGCCTGTAGACGAGCGTGAAGATTCCAACGGCAGCGCCTGTTTCAGCCTGCGTTGGGAAGATAGTGATGAAAGAGATAAAGAATGCAGCAATCCCGGCTTCAGTTGCACCAACTGCTCCAGGTGTCGGGAACCATGCTGTTGCAAACTGAGCCATGATACCGATTGCCATAACCGCAAGCAGATCAGCCTTCACACCCAATGCAAGCAATACGAAATATGGCATCATTTTCAGCAGGAACCATGTGACGATGGAGTTGAGGATTGCCAGCGAGAGCGAAAGCTTGTTGCCTTCGAGCATGACCTTTGCTGAATGTCTGATCTCTGAAAGGAACATCAAGCCTTTTTTCTTGAACTCTTCAACATCCTTTATCTTCGATACCTTGAGCAGCCATTTCCATTTTGAAAGAAGGTTGACCAGCCAGACAAAGATGAAAGGATTCAAGATTATGAACACACCAAGCCCAGCCATGACGACAAATCCGGCCAGTGAAATGTAAGTGATCCAGGACATGACGACGTTTGTTGGAAGCCTGAATCCAAATGGAACCGCCAAAAGGATTATGAACACGAAAAGAAGTCTGACGCTGACAGAAATGATTCCCCTGATGGTGATCATGACCGTGGACTCTGCTATTGAAAAATTTTCATCCTGAAGGAAGTAGACCTGGAAAGGCTCTCCGCCAGATGTCGAGGGTGTGGCGTTTGAGAAAAAGTTGCCGACAAAGTAAATCTGCCACATGCGCCAGTAGCTGACCTTCTTGCCAAGAGTGGTGGCCAGGAACCAGAGCTGGAAGGTTTCAAAGAAGAACGTTCCAAAATTGGTCATGGCTGCGGCAAACACCCACCACCAGTTCATTTTGCCAACAATCAGCTTGATGTTGCTCCACTGGTCTTTGACATCGGTAACGCCGGAAAAAACTGTTGTCAGCAGGACAACTGCCACAAAAACGCCAAGGAGTCCGAAGATTGTATACCTGATCATTTTAGCTCTGTTGAGTGTCATTGGTGGTTTCTAGTGTCCTTTCATTATGCGCGCCAGTTCCGGTGTGAGAATGGGCAGTCCGTCGCCAATCATTATTTTCTCATCTTTTTCCACTTTGTCAAAAACCTTCTTGCTACAATCATAACACTATTCATGAGCCTCAAGTTTAGAGATCTCTTCATCACTGTCTGCATCGAGCGCCTGCTCCTCCTCCATCTGTCTTGAAATATTCGAACTCAACTCTACCAGGTCGGCAGAGGCAGCATTTTTGCCTAGTTTTCTTGCAAGCAGCGTTAACGCAACCGGAGCGCCAAAGAGCACATCCATGTGGTAGTCCATAAACCTGTAGACGAGTGTGAAGATTCCTATTGCTGCGGCAATCTCAGGTTTTGAATGATAAATGGTGATAAAAGACACAAAAAATGTTGATATTCCAAGTTCCAGTGCGCCAACGGCACCAGGTGTTGGAAACCACGCCGTTGCAAGCTGCGCCATGATTCCAATGACAATGACTGCGAGCAGGTCAGGTTTTTCGCCGAGAGCGAGGAGAACAAAGTATGGCATTATCTTCAAAAGGAACCAGGTTATAACCGAATTGAGCACTGCAAGGAAAATCGCCCATTTGTTGCCGGACAGCATGAGCTTTCCTGCGTGCCTTATTTCGGCGAGGAAACCCAGCCCCTTGTTCCTGAACTCTTCGACATTGCCAATCTTCAAAACCTTCAGCAGCCATTTCCATTTCGAAAGGATATTGACCAGCCAGATAAATATGAACGGGTTTACGATGACGAGCACACCCAAAATAACGAGCAGGGCAAATCCTGCCAATGAAATGTAGGTGAGCCATGTGAGCACGACGCCGGTCGGGAGCTGAAAACCAAACGGGATGGCGATCAACATGGCAAAAACGAACAACAACCTCACGCCAATGGAAATGATTCCCCTGACCGTTATCATGACTGAAGACTCAGCAACTTTGAAGCCATCATCTTGAAGAAAATAAACCTGGAAAGCCTCGCCGCCGGATGTAGACGGGAGTGCGTTGGAAAAGAAGTTTCCCACAAAATAAATCTGCCACATCCTCCAAAAACCGGTCTTCTTGCCAAGCGTCCTTGCCAAAAACCAGAGCTGGAATGATTCAAAAAAGAATGTGCCAAGGTTTGTGAGACCGGCAGCCAGGACCCACCACCAGTTCATGTTTTTTGTGATGAGTTTGATGCCGTTCCATTGGCTTGAAATGTCTGAAAAACCTGAAAATACTGCAGTTATCAGTGTAATTACGACAAGCGCCCCAAAAAACCCAAACACAACATACCTTATCATCTTTGCTCTGGTGATTGCCATCTGTGGTTGCTAATATCCTTTCATTGTGCACGCCAGTTCCGGCGAAAGCATGAACAGTTTATCGTTTTCCAGGATTGTCTCATCAGGGTTTGGGTTTGTCAAAACACCGCCATTGCGAAGAATGCCAAGAAGGATTTCATTGTGCTCCTGGTAGAGGTGCGAAAACAGGTACCCGAATGTCAGCCCGATCTGCTCCGGAATGGCAAGCTTCATCAGGATTGTGCTTGTGCCTTCAAATTTGAGAAGATCCTGCATGAAACCACCAAGTCCAGGGTTGTAAACGGTTCGGCTCAGAATTGTCCCTGCAAGCTCACTTCTGACAATGATCTCATCGGCTCCGGCATTTTCCAGATATTCCCTGTCTTCAGTGGAAAACACTTCACAAATGCAGCGTGTTCTTCCCTCAGAAACCCTCTTGACTGCCATGACCGTAAGGATCGTTTTTGAATCGGTATCAGTGCCGGCCTTGCTGTCTGCAAGCACGATGGCGATTCTTGCGTGATGTGCCGACACTTTTCTAAGCTCGTTAAGCTTGGTTATATTGCCAGTCACTTTTATTACATCGTTTGGCAGAACGGTCTCATGCTCTGCATTGCACATTATGACTATGTCGGTGTCAGTTTCGCATTCACGTTCAATATTGCCAACAATTTTTTCTCCATTCTCATTCCAGCCAAGAATCAGAATATGGTTTCTAAGTTTTGTGGTATCCCTGTCTTTCACTTTTATAACCAGCCTTTCCACAAGTTTTGAAGCTATGGATGCTGTAAGGACTGCAATAAGGATGATGCCTGTGATGATTGCCAAAATAGCCAGAACTTTGCCTTCGTTGGAGGCCGGAGTCAGATCGCCGTAACCAACCGTTGACATGGTGACAATCGTCCACCAGAGTGCATCCCAGTAGTTTTTTATTCTGGCTGCAGCGTTTCCGGCTTCAAAGTAGAAAATCAGCCCGGCAAAAATAAACACTGGACTGATGATGACCGATGCCAGTAAAACTACATTTTGCCAGCCGTTGTTTTTCTTTTTTTTAGAGTTTTGCACCACAGTTCGGGCAGAATTTGGCTCCCGGCTCCACATCCTTATGGCATGACGGGCATTCAGACTTCTTCAGGCTTGAACCACAGTTAGCGCAGAATTTTGCGTTCTTTGGGTTCATGTGACCGCAATTTGGACACTTGACCTTTTCCTCTGCGTCATCGTCATCTTTTTTCTTGGATTTGCCGGCATCCTTAAGTGAGTCCATCATCTGGGCTCCCATCATGACGCCAGCGCCCATCTGTGCAGCAGTTCCGGCCACTCCGGCTTCACCTTTGCCTATACCCTGTGCTGCCTTGTACATGAAGTACTTGTTCATGTCGGAGATGGCAGCCATTCCAGAGCGCTCATCCACTGCCTTTTCGACTTCATCGGGAAGGCCGATTGACTGGATGTAGCAATCGGTTGAGATGAGGCCAAAATTCATCAGTTCTGGATTAATTGCTTTTACAACGGCGTCGCCAAGTTCGGCGTAGACTTTTGGAAGGTCAAAAACCGTTGTCATGACATCGGCGAGAGCGTCCGTGAACCTTGAAATGACAACAGGCCTTAAGAATTCCTCTACTCTGTTCTTTGTGAAAAATCCTTTGGTTCCTACAATTTCCGTCAGGAATTTCCTTGGATCGTCAACTCTGAGGGTGTACGTTCCAAAGGCTTTAACCCTGACCATGCCAAGTTCCTTGTCCCTGAAAACGATCGGTTCCGGTGTGCCGAACTTGAAATCAGGGACGATGTTTGTTGAGACGTAAAGCACTTCCGACCTGAAAGGAGACTTGAAGCCAAACGGGAGCGATAGGAGCTGTGTGAGGATCGGGATGTTGTCGGTTGTGAGCGTGTACCTTCCTGGCCCAAACATGTCGGCGATCCTGCCATCGCTCATGAATATGGCAAGCTGACCTTCTCTGACGATGAGCTGTGCGCCCATCTTGATGTCGGCTGAACCTTGCGGCGGTTCCCTGTGGAGCAGCTCTGCCCCGCCATACTGGTCAAGCCATTCGATTATCTCAAGAAATATCCCCATCCTGCCTCCTTAGCTGTGGGAAAGCCAGAACTTCACGGATGCTTATCTGGTCTGTAAGAAGCATCACGAGCCTGTCAACGCCTACACCAAGGCCACCTGTTGGCGGCATACCGATAGAAATCGCTTCGACAAAATCTGTATCAATCTGGTGGGCTTCATCGTCGCCCTCGGCTTTGGCCTTTGCCTGCGACTGGAAGCGGTTCAGCTGGTCAATCGGGTCGTTTAGCTCTGAGAAGGCGTTGCCGCATTCGTAACCACAGATGATTGGCTGGAAGCGCTCTGTCCAGGTTGTTGACCCCGGAATCATCTTTGCAAGGGGTGAGATTTCGATTGGGTAGTTGTAGATGAATGTCGGCTGGACAATGTTAGCCTCAACCTTTTTCTTGAGAATTTCATCTACGACTGCGCCAAATCCAAACTTCTTCTCAACCTTTATGTCGTTTGCCTGCAGATAATCCCTTGCGTACTTGAGATCCCTGAGTTTTTCGATGTCCACTTCGGCCATTTCCCTGAAAGCATCGGCCATTGTGATTCTCTTCCACGGTGGCTTGAGGCTGACTTCCTTCTCCTGATAGACAATTGTTGTCGATCCGGTCACCTTTTCGGCTATGGCTGCAACCATTCTCTCAGTTATGTCCATCATGTCGTTGTAGTCGGCCCATGCCTGGTAGAGTTCCATGATGGTGAATTCGGGGTTGTGAACCTGTGAGATTCCTTCATTCCTGAACGCTTTGCCAATCTCGAAAATCTTTGGCATTCCGCCGACGATCAGACGTTTGAGATAAAGTTCGGGGGCAATTCGCAGATAGAGGTCGGTGTCCAGGGCGTTGTGGTGAGTGATGAACGGTTTTGCCAGAGCGCCACCATAGAGTGGCTGGAGGGTCGGTGTTTCAACTTCAACAAAACCTTCACCCCAGAGGAATTCCCTCATTGCCTTGATGACGTAGGTTCTCTTTGTGAGCCTGTCTTTGACTTCCGGGTTGGAGATCATGTCAAGATGGCGTTTTCTGTAGCGAACTTCTGCATCGGTGAGCCCGTGGAATTTCTCGGGCAGGAAATTGAGCGCCTTGGTTCCAAAGACGAAATCCTTGGCTTCAACAGTCACTTCTCCGGTTCTGGTCTTGAAAACGATGCCCATGATGACAACCTGGTCACCGACATCGAGACTGTCAACAACGGCTTTGTACTTTTCCTCACCAAGCATGTCAATCTTGCAATATGCCTGGATTGGGCCAGCTTCGTCAGTGACAACCATAAAGAAAGCCTTGCCATGACCTCTGATTGCCGTTGTTCTGCCGGCAATTGTGACATCCTTGCCTTCGAGGTTCTCAAAATCAGCCTTCACCTGTGTTGAAAGGTGCGTGGCCTTGATGGTTCTTGGCGGGTATGCAGCAATATTCTTCTCGGTTAGCTTGCCGAGCTTGGCAAGCATGGACTCTTCAAACATTTACGCTCTCCTGATCTTTATTATCCTGTACTTTACTGAACCTGTCGGAGTCTTGACCCTGACGATATCGCCCGGTGCGTGTCCGAGGAGTTCCTGACCCAGTGGAGAAACGTTTGAAATCCTATTTTCCTCTGGCTTGGCTTCATATGAGCCAACTATGGTCACGGTCAGTTCGGAATTTGTCTCGAGGTTCACCAATGCAACCTTGCAGCCAATGTTAACTTCTGAATGGTCGACATCAGACTCATCGATAACCTGTGCGTCGGTGAGGATGCTTTCAAGGTACTGGATTCTTCCCTCAATGAAAGACTGGTCTTTCTTGGCTTCCTCGTATTCGGCGTTTTCGGTTATGTCGCCCAGCGCCATTGCAGCTTTGATACGCTCTGCAATTTCCGGCCTCTTGTTGTTCTTCAGATCCTCAAGCTCAAGCTGGAGCTTCTCGTAGCCGTCCTTGGTCAGGATGTGTG
>CAYYJO010000074.1:0-8604 GCA_964472265.1 uncultured Caldisericales bacterium
CCTGGACCTGGCATCTCATAGTCTGTGGTTCCCCATGCTGTGCCCACGCCGTTGAAGTAGCGTGTCTTGTCTTCAACCAACTGGTTGCCGTTCCATCTGGCACCAATTGGAGCCCAGCGGTTTGCGACGAAAATAGCATTAACTGATGCAGCTTTCACATCCTGAGGCTTCAGGGTGGTTCCGCTGACGACAGTCAATACCATGAGAATCGCGATCGCAAAGCTCATTACTTTTCTCATAACACTGTCTCCTTTCGCATCCTGGCGGTAAAGCCGGACAACAAAAACCAATTGCAATGCTGTAATTACAAAATCTATTTTTCCAACAAAAATCAAAGTGAGCCAATAGACTCACTTTGCGGGAGTCTTTGGCCTTCCGGTTTATATATATGCAAATCGCATGCCACAGATGAAAAGCTATTGCTCAATTACATTTGTTTTCAAACACCTCAAAAGTTAAGAGCGCCATCTGTCATGTAGAAAATGCATCCTGTTGGGCAGTTCATACATAATGTGTTCATTCTTATCACATGTACCTATTATGCTAGTCATGAATGTTTACAACATTCTCAATTTCATGCTTCTTTATCATGGCATAGAGAGTCTTCCTTGTCACCCCCAAAGCCTTTGCAGCATAGGAAATCTTGCCTCCAGAGCGTGCAATTGCCCTAATCAGGGTCTTTCGCACGACTTCCTTCAGGTTCATCGATTCGCTTGAAAGCTCGTATGCGACAGAGAAAAGAACCACCTCCGACGGTTCAACGCCGACAGCATCAGCAATATCTGCCTGTACCATCTCCCTGGTTTTCTCCTTGAGACTCTCAGCAGTGATGTTCATTTTTCACCTCACTACATTTATTATATATATAGCGTCATCTGTCAAGCGAGTGAGCAAATTATTTACATACCAAATTTTCCCATGTTGAAAAAATGTGCGTCTAGATTATATTATCACCATAAGCTCCTGTGCAAAAGAAAACCACAAAACCAAAAGAGACGGTCAGTGTCAAACTATAAGGAGGTTTGAATATGGAAAGAGTAGTTTATGATGGAAAACCAAAATGGCATATCGGCGTGTGGATTGCCATTGCAGTGCTCGCACTCATCGTGATTTTCAACAGCTTCACAACCATTGAGGCTGGAACTGTTGGCGTCGTCTACAGGTTCGGCGCAATCACCGGCTATGTCCCTGAAGGGCTTCATTTCATCGTCCCGTTCGTCGACAGCATCAGGCCAATCAGCATTCAGAAGCAGAAGATTCAATTTGATGCAGCATCATTTACAATGTCTGCACAGGAAGTGACACTCACAATCGCCGTAAATTTCAGGATTCTTCCAAGCTCAGCCCCATACATCATGGGCAACATCGGCAACATCTCGGATGTTGAAGAAAAGGTGCTTGGACCAAAAATCAACGACATCGTCAAATCAATCGTTTCACAGTACCCGACAGACAAAATCCACCTGAACCGCGAAAAGATCAAGCTGGAGGCCACAACCAAGCTAAATGCTGCCGTCCAGTACGACGACGAGGAAAAGAAAGTTCCAACCGGCATCGTCATAGAGGATGTAAACCTGGTCAACATCCTGTTCTCTGAGCAGTATACTCAGGCCATAGAAGCAAAGCAGGTTGCAGAGCAGAAGGTTCAGGAAACAGAGTTCAACAGACAGAAGGCGCTCAAGGACAAGGAAATCGCCCAGATTCAGGGTGAGGCAGAAAAAATCAAGCAGCAGTCAATCGGAGCCTCACTCAATCCGCTTATCATCCAGAACAAGTGGATTGAAAAGTGGGATGGCAAGGTGCCAACCGTTGTCGGAAGCGAGAGCCTTATCATCGACCCATTCAAAAAATAAGGAGTAATATGGAATTTGCAATAACTGCCGAGGGTGTGAAACGCAACTACGGCAGGTTTGAGGCGCTCAAAAACGTCAGCTTCAGGGTTCCAAAGGGTTCAATCTTTGGTTTCCTTGGGCCAAACGGCGCCGGCAAAACAACAACACTTTATACATTACTCGGTCTTCTCCCCCAGAAGGAAGGATCAATCGAAGTTCTTGGCATGAATCCTGTCAGGGAAGGCGACGCAATGAGGGCAAGAGTTGGCTGCCTCCTTGAAGAGCCAGGTTTGTACGAAACCCTTTCAGTAAAGGCCAATCTTGAGTTCTTCGGCAGGGCGCAGCTGATGGATGAGAAGCTCATGCACTCCAGAATCGTTGAGCTGCTTGAGTATTTCGAGCTGTCAGATTTTGCCAGAACGAGGGCAGCCAGACTTAGCAAGGGTATGAAGCAAAAATGCGCCCTTGCAAGAGCCATGCTTGCCAATCCTGAGATCCTGTTCCTCGATGAACCGACGGCCAACCTCGATCCAGAGGCATCGGTTGCATTCAGGGACCTGGTTTTGCAGCTTGCCAGGCAGCACAACATAACCGTTTTCCTCAACACCCACAGGCTTGATGAAGCACAGAGAATCTGCGACCACATAGCCATCATCAAGGGCGGTGTTGTCCAGATGTCTGGCTCAGTTGCCACCCTGCTTTCCGGTAATGGCTTCATAACCGTCAGGGTGAAGGCGGAAGGCATTCCTGAGGGGATTTCTGAAAAACTCGCCGGTTTCACGCTAGAAACATCGGTTGAAGGTGAAAACCTCACTGTGAAGCTCTCCAAAAATGAACAGATTCCAGAGCTTGTGACAAAACTCGTCCAGCTTGGACTCAAAATCTTTGAGGTGAAACCTGACAAGCTTTCGCTTGAAGAGCTGTTCATGGAGGTTATGGAGGGTGAACATGTGGCGTGACATGAAACTCGTCGCCATGAAGGAATTCTGGCAGTCACTGACAAACAAGGAGATTGCAATTGGCATGGCCATCCTACCGTTCTATCTTGGCATCATCATGCCTCTCTCCTTCAGCTCGATCCCGATTCCAGGATTCATTGAAGGAACGCTTCCGTTGATCCTCATCCTGCTCCTGTCATTCATGGGATCAATGGGGTCGTCAATCTTCGTTGTCTACGCCTTTGCCGGCGAACGGGAAGCAAACACACTTCCAACACTTCTTTCAACCAGACTTTCAGATTCAGCACTCGTCTTTGGAAAGATGCTGTTCTCGTTTGTAACAGCCATGATTCTAAACGCCCTGACGTTCATCACGTTTATGACAACACTTTCAATCAGCCTTGGAAGCATCACAAAGGCGATAAGTCCAGTCCTAAACCCAACGTTT
Organism: uncultured Caldisericales bacterium; assembly: GCA_964472265.1. Taxonomy (GTDB): domain Bacteria; phylum Caldisericota; class Caldisericia; order JAAYUI01; family JAAYUI01; genus JAGNLA01. The sequence goes on from CAYYJO010000074.1 coordinate 3,219, forward strand.
GCCGTTGGAGTTGTTTTCGTGCCGATGCTGTTTTCCCTGTTCTCGATTGCAGTCGGAATGCTCATTTCCACAAAGATTCTCAACACAAAGGCAGCTTCAGGCGTAAGCGTTCTTCCTGAAATTCCAATCATCGGAGCGTTCGGATTTTTGCTGATCGCCAATCCATTCAGGCTGTCAACGCTTCAAAACATCCTCGTGGTTTGCGCCATCCTCGTAGCACTCACGTCCGTTTTCATGGTCATTACCCTAGGACTGTTCAAGCGCGAAAGGATGATCATCAGATGATCGATACTCCCATAAAGGTTGGCAGGCTCGTGCTTGCCAACCGGATTGGAGTTCCACCGATTGTCGGGCAGATGGCAAATGAGGATGGTTCAGTCTCTCAGGCAACGCTTGAGCACTACACAAAGCTTGCAACGTCCGGCGCATCATGTGTTACTGTGGAAGCGTCTTACATCCACAAAACAGGCCAGATTCTTCCAAGAGAGCTATCAATCGAGGATGACTCGAAAATTGAAGGTCTTTCGATACTGGCCAAAACGATAAAGTCGCAAGGCGTTCCAGCATTCATCCAGCTTGTTCACGCAGGCAGGATGGGCTGCAACCCGGGATTGATCGCCCCATCTCCAGTCCCTTACGAAAACCGCACCACTCCAAAAGAGATGAAAGAAAGCGATATCGAAATCCTCAAGGATTGGTACAAGCTTGCAATCGGTCGTGCAGTTGATGCCGGTTTTGATGGCGTTGAAATCCACTGTGCCCACGGCTACATCCTAAGCCAGTTCCTGTCGCCCATCTCAAACCGGAGAACTGACAGATGGGGTGGCACACTTCCCAACCGCTCAAAACTGCTTATTGATGTTGTAAAAATAGCAAGAGATATTGTCAAAGAGAAAGTTTTATCGGTTCGGTTCGGAGCATGTGACTGCTACGCCGGCGGATTGAAGCTCACCGATTCTGTAGAAATCGCAAAAAAATTTGAGCAAGAAGGCGTCGATCTGATAAGTGTTTCAATAGGCATCACCCCATCAACTTTCGGCGGGAGCAGAACAAAGGTCACAATGGGTTTTGTTCCGCTTTCTGCGGCAATCACAAAGGTCGTAAACATTCCGGTTGCTGTAGCCGGAAAGATCACAAAACCTGAACAAGCCAGAAGCATTATCGAATCAGGCAAGGCAGACATGGTGCTTGTTTGCAGGAGCTTGCTGGCCGACCCCCACTGGCCAGCCAAGGTGCTTGTCAAAGACACGGCCCCAATAACCCCATGCAAATCGTGCAAGGTTTGTGTTCACTTTTCATCAGGCTGTCCTAAATAAGATACTCCCAAAAACACTAAAGCCCTGCAATTAAGCAGGGCTTTTTATTTATCGCCAGTCATTATTCGTTAGTCATTACCGCACACCCATCATTTAAAACGAAATTCTTTCAAGCTTTCTTTGAAAGCCAGAGTTCTTAAGAACAACATTGGTTTGCCATTCTAGCCCTTATCGAAGTTGCAGCCTAAAAAGAAAAAGCCCCCTTATCAAAAGGGGGCTTTTGTGATGATTGAGTTACTTGATCACGGCATCTTGTCGTATGTGACTGTGATTGAGTTGTCTGTACCAACAAGGGTGTTGCAGCCAAGTCTGCCGGCTACGTCAACGACTGGAACCAGTATTGTGCTGCCCTGAATCTTCGGAGCTGCCACAAGTGTGATTTCCTTGTCATTTATCTTTGCTTTCTTGTCGCCGATTGTCATGGTGAGGGTGAATCCGTTGATGCTCATCTGGAGGGTTCCGCCCTGGCCTGCCATGTTTGAAACCTTGTTACCGCCAAGGAATTCAACGAATTCGAACGGAGCCATAATGATTCCGCCGTCGCTGATAACGTTACCCATGAGGGTCTGTGGCGTTCCGTCAACGTTTACGCCTGAATTGTTGACGAACATGACCAGTCTTGTTCTCTTGATGTTGTTGATGTCAACTGTGATATTGCCAGTCTTGTTGCCGGCAAGGTCAGTTGCTTCGATTGTGAAGGTGTTCTTTGATGGTGCTGGAGCAAGCTTGATTGTTGCTTCCCAAACATCGTGGACAACCTTTGCTTCGACTGCTGTTCCTGCTGCATCCTTGACTGAAACGGTTGAGCCTGGATCAACGCGGCCGGTGATTGTGATTGAATCTGCACCGATCGGGTCTGCGAATTTGTCAACGACAACTGATGGTGGCTGAGTGTCAAGGGTTACCCAGACGTTCTTCTTTGTCTGGTTGCCTGAGCCGTCTGTTGCGATGACGGTGATGACGTTCTTGCCTTCAACGAGCTTGGCTGTTCCTGAGAATGAGCCGTCGCCCTTTGTTGTTGCTGCCGTGCCATTGATTGAGACAGTTGCGCCTGATTCAGTCTTGCCGGTAATTGTGATTGACGGCTGATTGGTGATTGGTGCTGGTGGATTGACTTCGAGCATCGGGGCTGTCTTGTCTGAACCAACAAGGAGCTTTGTTGAGGCTGAAGCGTAGTCCGGTGATGAAGCTTCGATCTTGAGGAAACCTGTTGAGGCTGGTGCTACTTCGATTTCGACTTCACCCTTTGCTGATGTTGACTTTGTCTGTTCAACGCCAAGTCCTGAGATGACGACCTTTGCGCCGGCAACCGGTGCGCCGGTTCCAAATTCCTTGACCTTGACTACGAGCTTTGTTGAAGCCTTTGGTGCAAGTGGTTCGAGTGAGTCAACTTCGATGGCAAGTCCCTTGCCAACGTCGAGTGAGAAGACCCTGACGCCGAAGTATTCCGGTGTGGTCATTGCGATTGTGTACTTGCAGTCGCTTGTTGTGCAGAACCACTTGTTCTTTTCAAGGTAGTAAAGGTTGAGCGTTGACTCGCCTGTGCCTGTCGGTGTGTATTCGATTGTGGTTTCAACACCCTTTTCATCGTACTCTGAGTTCTTGCAGCGTCCATAGACTGAGTGCTCGTGCTGGTTGCCCTTGAGAAGGACAAGGCCGTTTTCATTCATTCTCAGGTCGCGTGAGTCTGCTGGAGTTACAACTGCGATGAGCTGGTTGTCGTAGTTGTAGATGAGGTCGTAGTTGTCGCCGTTGAGGAAGTTCTTGCCGATTTCGGTTCTGTCTGGTGAGGAGGCATCAAGAAGCTGGACTTTTGGTGGTGCAATCTGTGCAACCCTGTCTGGCCATGCTTCCCAGTCGAGATAGAACACGCCGTCGTTGCTGACTGTGTACTTGAATCTGCGCTCCATGTAGCGTGGGTCGGTTCTGAATCTTGGTGGATAACCGGCAACGTCTGCCTGATTGAGGTTGTTGACATAAGCGTTGTCACCAACGAGACCGCCGAGATAGAGAGCATCTTCTGCCCAGACGTAGAAGCTTGTCTGTGCGTTGACGTCAAGACCGAGTGTGTCGTGATAATCGAGCTTTTTGTTTCTGTCCAGGTCGGCAAACAGTGCGCCGCCCCAGTATGGGTTGTTGTAGATGTTGCCAAGTCCCCAGCCTCTGACGAGCGGTTCAGTTGCGCCTTCGACTGTGAATTCAAGGTTTGGAGGAAGGAGCTTGTTGATTGCCCAACCCTTCATTGATGGGTCTTTCGGGTTTACATAATCAACTTCCCATTCGTTTTTGTCTCTGTACCAGAAGCTGGTGGTGTTGTATTCAACATAACCAGAGACGACTCTTGAACGGCACTTCTGATAGGTGAGGTCTGATGCAAGGACAAATCCGCCGAACTGGTAGAGTTCCTGGTTGTTCGGGTTGATTGCGTTTGCAAGTCCATCGTTCTTTTCCGATGCGTCGAAGTCGAAGCCGACATGCGGGTAGAGCTTTGAGGCGCATGGGTTGGTGACGCATGGGCTGAAGTCGAATTCGAATGATGATGGTCTGGTGACAAACGGTGTAAAGCGTGATGTGTTCTTTACGCCACCGCCGCAGACGCTGACGCCCTTGGTGACGCCCTTAACAAGGCGGCCTTCTGCGTCAAAGACTGTGACCTGGACTCTGTAAACACGGTTGTCAGCTGCTGTCATGACGAAGTCTGGGTCGCCCGGTGTTGAGTAGGAGACCATTGACGGATCGTCGACGTTGATGATGTCGTAAGTGACCCTTGGATTTTCAACGTTTACAACTACCTGGCCTCTGTGCTTTCTGTCGGCTGTGTAGACGTAGACGATGAACTGGTGAGCCTTTGTCCATGCTTCTTCAGCTGGGTCGCCCGGCTGGCCCTTCCATGAGGTTGAGTCGTTGCAGGTTACGCCCTTGAAGACGTACTTGCCTGATGAGGCGCCTGTGAAGTTGATTTCGATTGGTCTGAACGGAAGTGAGATGTTTTCGGTGCAGTCCTTGATGTCAAGTGATCTGATCGAGTAAAGCTCTTCGTTGTTTACGATTTCCTGGTCACGGTTGTGAAGGTCGGTTCTGACGAAGTAGTACTGTGGGAGGGTGGCCTGTCTGCCGTAATAGTACCAGTTGTCTGGGTGCGGGTCTTTGAACAGGAAGTTCCAGACGTTCTTTTCAAGAACAACCTTTTCGCCGAACCTGTCGGTGACGGTGTGGTCGTTCATGAGGTCGACTGGTGAACCGTCTTTGTCCTTGACTTCAATTGTAAACGGTGTGTCGTTTGAAATGAGTTCCGGCGTGATGCCGGCGGTGAGAAGCTTCGGTGTTGAGAGGGTGATGATGAGGTCATCTTCTGGCTCAACCGGGATTGCGATCTGACCGGCCATGTAAACTTCGTGGCTGTATCTCATTCTGTTGTTCTGCGGATCGCCGTATGCAAAGGTGTTCTGAAGTGGTGATGGATCCCAGAACGGTGCGTATGACCTGTCGTTGTTGTCGTCGCCGTACTTATAGGCTGTGACGTAGACCGGAAGCATTTCCTTGTCTGAGATGATGTGGTCTGGATTGTCGCCAATTCCGTTTTCGCCGCCAAAGTCAACGCCTGAGGTTTCGGTGAGGATGTTTTCGAAGACATAGATACCATTGTTGCGCTGGAAGGTTCTTGCATCGATGATGCCTGATTTCCAGGTGTTGGTGGCCATGTCATAGCTGCCCATGATTTCGGTTTCGTAGTCTGCGTAAGCAACTCTGCCGTCACCGTTGATATCGATTGGCTGGTTGTCCCATGTTACGTCGTACTGTGAGGTGCTGCCGTTGCCAAGGCCATAGTAGAACCTTGATGATCCTGGCGGGTTTGTGACCCAACCGTCGCCGGCGCCAAAGAACAGATCCTGGCTTGCTTTCTTAACGCCACGATCCTGCCACATGTAGACAACTGCGTCGTTGCATTCCACGGTTCCGTTTGTCGGTTCCATGTTCATGAACGGTTCTTTTTCTGTGAGTTTTACTTCAACCTTGTTTGAGACTCCGAGCGGGATGTGCTTGACTGCCGGGTCTTCTGAGATTGTGTA
>CAYYJO010000075.1:0-8452 GCA_964472265.1 uncultured Caldisericales bacterium
GGTCGACGATCCACTCAAGCGCTGACCGGTTGCCAAGCTTGTACTCATAAACTTCTTTTGGAATGCCCGTAAATGTTATGGCTTCGTTGTAAACAAGTTGGGTTTTGTCAGCTGCCAGCTTCATCTTTTTGATTTTAAACTGCACATCTGCAAACGCCTCCCTGTCCTCGATGCGCTCAAGCGGGTAAGGTTCGATCTTTTCGTAGTTGACATGAAGGTTTGCAAGCTGTTTGCCGATTTTGGCAAACTTCCAGAAGTCGGGCGCAAAGGGAATGCGTGGCAGGCTGCGCCTGAGGTTTTCCTTGTACTCATCGCGGTAGCCCGGGTGGTGTAGCATGGCGTAGACGTAGTGGAAGATGTCCCATTTGGTGATTTCTTGTTCGTTGCCCCCATTGGGAAGCTCTTCTTCGTTGCCCCCCTTGTGAATCTCTTCCTTTTTGCCCCCCTTGTTAAGGGGGGTAGGGGGGTTCTTTATTTTTTCATCCAACATCTGACAAACACCATCAAAATTCTTTATTACATCATTGTTTGAAACGCGTATCACATTGAGTCCGTAAACATCTCTTAATATGCCATCTCTTTCCTTGTCAGCCTCAATTGTCTCAGGCTCATCGTGACTATCGCCGTCAACTTCAATAACTAATCGCAGGTTTGAACAGTAGAAATCCACAATGAAATTGTCTATCGGGTGCTGACGGAGAAACTTAAATTGATTGTCTTTCAAAAACTCGAACCACAGCTTTCGCTCAGCCGGAGTCATGTTTTTCCTGAGCTGTTTTGCATTTTCCAACAAATTTGGATTGTATGGCAAGAAACCTTCATCCCATACAAAACCATATTGTTTTGCCCGTTGTTTCAGGATTTCTTTAAAAGATTCTGAACCCTCCGCCCTTCGGGCACCTCCCTTATCAATGGAGGCAAAACAGTAGTGCTGGCGGAACTGGGAAAGTGACCAGTCGGTGATGTTTTCGCGACGGCCTCCCCCGTCCTCGTTGTAGGTGTAGAAGGGGAAACACTGGGTTCCATCTAGAGATGTAATGGTCAGGTTTGGTATAACATTTGAGATGAATGACCAAAATGGCAATCTGGCGCCTGAGCTTGGTGACAAGATCACCATATTTTCAGATTCGGTTTCAGGCGTGGGGAAAATAATGTCAAAATGAGATGGTCTATGAATTAATATCCTTTCAAAAAATAAATTTGTTCTTGAGAATGGCCTGTAAATAGATTTCCTTATTTGGTGTTCTTTTTCTGCATGCCTACCAAGAACCAAATGTTGCTTTAATGAGCTGCTCCATTTTATTTTCTTCTCATCGTTATTAACAAAATTGTCAATTGAGTTTTTATCGTATTTACCCTTTCTCCACCTGTCTAATTCTGAATTATATGTATTGATAAATCTATTCATATTTAGCTTCAGGCTATCTATATTAAAGTTGAATACCCATTCATCCCTGTTTGTGTTTATGCCAAGACAATACTGAATAAATATCGATTCATTTGTTTGTTTACTAGATCCTACGTCAGCTAGTGGTAAATTGGATTCAAAATCCTCGGACAAGCCTTCGGTCAGCCAGACGTTCTGCCCATTCGGCTCAAGCTTTTTCCAAGCAACGTTGTAGACACTGCCTGTTTTTGCCAGCCATTCATACTTTTGCTCCTTGCGCCAGTATTCATCGAGTCGGGCGTAATAAACACCTGAATCCTCCGGCATTTGTTGTTTGTTGCCCCCCTTTGAAATTATCTCTTTTAGCCCCCCTTGGGAAGGGGGGTAGGGGGGTTCTTTATTTTCATTGTTGCTTTTTGAACCCTCCGCCCTGCGGGCACCTCCCTTATCAAGGGAGGCAAAAGAATTGACCTGATCAGCATCTCTACCATCAAGGGAGGCAAATTTTTCCCTGTTTTTCTTCACAAGCAGATTTATTGACACACCAACCTGAATTCCAAACACATTGTGCGTTGTTCCCGACAGCTTCGGGTTTTTTCTAACATTTCCGCCAAGGTCGAGCACATAAATCTTGTCAAAATCCTGCGAAAGGTGCTTCCTCATGCCGTCAAAGGCGAAGTTGTCGATGAAGCTGTTGTTTGTGATAACAGCCACCACACCTTCATCCCCAATGCGCTTGGAAGCCCATTTGATGGCTTTCACGTAAGGGTCGGCAAGGTTCTTTGTGTTTGTAGCTTTTGAATCTCTTGAGTAGGTAAGCGATACTTCCCTTTCGAGCTTTTCATACTTCCTGTTCTTGTTGTTGTCATTCTCATTTGCCTGGTTGGAGTTGTATGGCGGGTTTGTTATCACAACAAAAATTGGCTTTTCAATTTGCTTTTTAACACGTTCGGAGTTTTCAGCCTGTGCGAAACCAAGATAGTGGGCATCTTCAAACATCTGGAATGTGTCGGCAAAGCAAATCCCCGTAAACGGCTCGTACTTTTTGTTCACGGCCCAATACTCGTGCTCGATGTTCATCGAGGCGATGTAGTAGGGCATGAGCGCAATCTCGTTGCAGTGGAGCTCGGAACGGTATTTGGCAGAAAGGTCGGTGGGCTGGATTTCCTTCATGACGCGCACGATGAAGTTTCCGGTTCCCACAAAGGGGTCGAGGATGTGAACGTTTGGGCTTGAAAGAGACTTTCCAAACTCAGCTTTCAAAATCTCCCCGACCGATCTGACCATGAAATCGACAACCGGCTGTGGAGTGTAGACGATTCCGAGCGTGTCGGCTGATTTTACCGCCCAGCCCTGGAAGAACTTTTCATAGATTGCGTTGATGAAAGCCTGTTTTTCGCTGAAGTCTTCAATGTCTTCGGCCACAGCTTCGATCGATTTGTAGAAGCCGTCGAGCCTGCCAAGGAATACCTTTCTGTTAAACGATTCGGAGGTGAGCGAAGCGATGACTTCCTCAAGCTGGTGGGCGATGGTGTTGTCCTGCGTGAACCGGTCGAGGTCGAACACCTTTCGGAGCAACCGCTCTGTGAGCAGGTGCTGGATGATCATCTCCTCGATTGCAGAATCGCTGATGTTTGGATTGATTGACTGCTTGCAGATTTCACGGAAGCTGGCAAAGGCATCCTTGAACTTTTTGTTGTCCTTTTTGGCCTGGTTGATTTTTTCGAGCAAACCGGCAGAAAGCTCAGGCACGGCCTGTTTGAACGCCTCGACAGCCTCAAGCCACTGCTCATAATGTGGCGGTTCGAACTCAAAGAAGGTATTTAAAGCCTGGGCGAGGTTTGACCGAGTTTCCAATGAATGCTCGATCTTTTTGCCAACCAGGTCTTTCGAGATTTTGCCGATCTGTGCGTCGAAAACTTTTTTGTTGTTCTGATAAATAATTATCCGGTTTGGCTGCCAAAAGATTGTGTTGTTGCGGGGATAGCCGATTAAAAACTTGTTTTTGACTTCTTCTTCAAGGTCGTCTTCATCGTCCTTGGCTTCCATGATGCCCTGGGAATAGCTGAACTCATCAAGGAAAGCCCCGTCTGGGCGCTTGCCGTTCTTTCGAATGATGTATTGGTCTGTGAGCAGCCAGCCCACCTTTTTGGCGCAAAAACTCAGTAGGGAATCAAACTTTGGAACAACCGCAGATTCTTTTGTTTGCCCGAGTTTGTAGAGATCCTCGATGTCTTCGCAGTATTTTTTGATTTCCTTGTCGGTCGGTTTTAATCCAAGCAGTTTTCCCATAGTACAAATAGTATTTGTTTGGTTCATCAATGCAAGCGCAAACAAAAAAGCCCCGTCGGTTTGACGGGGCCTGGTTGGAGTTGGTCAAATCATTTGTATTTTATCGAGAATTTTATTGTTGAGCTTTTGCCGCAGGTTGTGCCGACGACAAAGCTGAAATCTGCTTTTGTTGCCTTAGCCGCTTTGGTTGGCATGGTGGCGGTTATTGTGACTGTTGCGGCCTTTCCGGCTGCAAGAGTGAAGGTTGTGCTTGAGAGCGTCATATTTTTGCCAGCCGTCAGTTTGAATGTTGTTGAAACATTGCTTGTGTTAGTGATTTTTAGTCCGTATGCGCCCTTGGTCCCCTGAGCAAGTGAGGCGTTGTTTGGGTTTGTGACCCAAGCTGAGGTGAAAACGCATGTTGTTGCCTTGTATTTGATGACGAACTTGACGGTAAAGGTTTTGCCGGCTGCAGTTGTGATCTGGATCACAAACTCGGCCTGGGTGTTTTTGCCCTGGGTTGGCATGACGACTTTAACGGCGATTGCTGCAGTTTTACCCACTGCTATGGTGGACTTTGCCGGTGTCATAGTCAGCCCGGCGCTCTTGGTCGTTAGCGTCGCTGTCTGTTCGGCTGTTGATTTGTTTGCGAGGTTGAGTGTGAATGTACCTGTCTGTCCGGCCAGAAGCGTGGTTTTTGCTGGGTCTGCAGTCCAAGATGTAACGATTTCCTTGGCTGGTTCTGGCGGCTTGACCTGAGTTTTGTACATGATTCTGAATTTGACTGATTTTCCGGTGACGCCGTCACATGCAAAATCAATTGCAAACTCTGCTTCGCGCTTGCTGTCCTGCGCCGGCATGGTTACAGCCACAGCAACGGTCGTGCTAGCACCCGCAACGAGGGTGAAACTTGTTGGAGTCATGGTCAGACCAGTATTTTTGGTTGAGAGGGTGATTGTTTTGCTTGCATCGGTCTTGTTTGTGACCTTTAGCTTGAGGGTTGCTGACTGTCCAGCATCCAGCTGGGTTTTTTCAGGTTGTGCCTCCCAGGCAGTTTCAATCTGCGAGTCGGCCTTTTGTGCATTTGTCGGGGTTTTGTACCTGATCCTAAGCATCACAGCTTTATTTTTCACGTCTGCACTTGTGAAATTGATTGAAAAGTTAGCCTCGGGCTTGTCATTTTGAGCAGGCATGACCACAGTCACGGAAACGTCGGTTTTTGCACCTGCTGCAAGTGTAAAGCTCTTTGGCGCAAGCGTGAGTCCTGTATCCTTTGTCGAAACTTCGACTGTTTCAGAGTTCTTGGACTTGTTTGTCACCGTGAGCGTGAATGTGGCGCTTTGGCCAGCATCCAGCTGGGTTTTTTCAGGTTCTGAAGCCCAGACCGTTGAGAGGATTGAGTTGTCCTCGCCACCTTTTCCACCAGGTTCGCCGACTGGAGGCTTTCCACCGCCCCCACCACCTGGAGGCGGATCATCACCTCTGGAGAAGGCGAAAGCTTGCATCACGGGAAGCACAGTGAGAGCCATCGCAACGGAAAGTGTCAGCAAGATGATTTTTTTCATTTATTCTCCTTCTACGGATTATAGTACTACGTTATATAGTCAAAAAGTTAAATGCAAGAAAGTAATCCGAAAGTGGAAGATAAATTCGGTATCATACAAATAGGCAATATGCCATGAAGAGCTTGAATTTTAGGTGAGCGAAATTTTAGTCTGTTGTCCAATATTGATTAAAACGTTGCAGACAAAATAGTTTTTTGAGAAATCAAAGTGGTAAATTCTTTGTCAACATGTCTTTGTAATGCTGGTTGACAGACATCTCCTCGAAAACCCAAACCATCCGGTCAAGAAACCACGTCTTTCCAAGGTAAACGAATGCCAGTCCAAGAAGAACCGGACACGGCTGCAGAAAATACAGCCCCCACATTATCAGGACAACACCTGCAAGCTGGACAGCATAAAGTGCTGAAACCATGGGGAGGTGATGCGTTTTCACCGGAATGCTTTTTCTGTTTGAAAACATCATCTCACCAATAACGCTTTTTGAAGCCCAGGAGTTGAAGTTTTCAGGTTTTGAGAAAAACAGGGGATTGATCTTTGTCCAAACCAGCAAAATAGCTACAGGAACCAGACAATACCAGTCGATCCAGACTCTTGACCAAATTGCAGCGCTCAGGAGAGCCAAAATCACATATCTGGTCCACACGCTTGCCGGATTTGCGTGCCTCAGCCATGACTGGCCGTTCAGACCAAATGCTTTTGCAACGACTGATTCTCCTGTTTTGCTGTCTGCTCCTTGCTTGTCTTGTCTTACACCTGTCATGAATGCCAGTATAATCGATGAAATCAACATTGCAAAGACAGTGGCTGTTGTTCCTGCCCAACACAGCTTTTCAGGCAAAGGAATTCAGACTAAAGCAACTATCGGGGCTTCATCAAGGGGCTTTGTGTTTGATGCTTGTGTTTTCAATGCCAGCCAGTCGCTGTCTGTGAAATTGTTTATCGTTAGTCTCTGTGTCTCGATGTTCATCATGACTTCCCGATCATTGCACCTGAGTTGGTTCAAATTCAAAGCGACATTGCTGTGTTTTATCTCGGTTCTCATCGTTTGCCTTCTGGATTCGCTCATAAACGTTCATGACACACATTATACACGATGGGGAAAGTGCTTTTGATGGAGTTTACCATTTTTGTGACGGAACTTTAACAATGGTCTTTACGGTTTTATCTTGTAACTCCCCCAGTACTTTTCCATCTTCCGCTCGTGCTCGGACTGGGTTTCGGAAAAGTCGGTGTGGCCTTTGCCATCGCCAACAAAGAAGTAGTATTTGGTATCCTTGGGATAGAGCGCTGCCATGAGCGCGGTTTTGCCAGGGTTGCAGATCGGCCCGGGTGGAAGCCCAAGGTTTTTATAGGTGTTGTAAGGGTTGTCCATTGCCATCTCGTCAAGGGTTAGCACCTTGTCGTGCTTGTCCAGAACGTACATCAAGGTCGGATCGGACTGGAGCATCCAGCCATCACGAAGCCTGTTCCAGAACACCGAGGCAACAATCGGCATTTCGTCAGCGTTTGCTCCCTCCTTTTCGATGATCGAGGCGAGAGTGACGATTTCATGGACGGTTTTGCCAAGCTCTTTGCACCTTGCAACCATCTTTTCGTCAAACATCTGCTCGAAGCGTTTGAGCTGGGTTTTTACCACAATCCCCGGTTCCAGGCTGTCAAACTGGTAGGTGTCGGGGAAAAGATAGCCTTCAAGAGAGTCGGTTGAAATGGTTGAGGTGAACTTGAAAGGAAAGCGTTTTTTGCCGGTGAGGGCGACTTCCTTGAAAGGTGATGCCTTGCCAAGCTTGTCTGAGATTGCCTTTGCTTCCTGGGCTATGGTTGATCCTTCCGGAAATGTCAGGACTTTTGCCGGGAGCTTGCCTTCAGTCTCCAATTTTGTGATAACCTGCTTCATGTCATAGGGTTTGTCGAAGATGAAGATGCCGGCCTGCAGTTTTGACCCAGCATTCTGCTTTCTGACCTCGAACAGGAAAATCCACTTTGAAGAGATCACGCCATCGTCATACAATTTGTCGGCAATTGTCTGGGGGGTTTCACCCTTTTCAATTTTCAGCTGCTTTGGAAACGGCTGCTCACCAAAAGGGGTTGAGGCCACGTGATTGACATAGACAAAAAAGATGAGCGCCGACAATCCAAGGAAGATTGCCACCACAACCAGCCAGACAAGAAATTTTCGGGCTTTTCTAACTTTCATGAGCTTTGAGCTGGCCACAGGCTGCGTTTTCGCTTAAACCCAGAGATTTTCTCACGGTTGCGTCATATCCTTCAGACCTCAAAAGCTCTAGAAATTTCCTGATGGCTTGTGGGGATGAAGGGTGGAATTCTGAGCCTTCGATTTCGTTGTATGGAATCAGGTTTATGAGCGCCGGAACACCGGAAAGCAAGTCTGAAAGGGCGATTGCGTCATCGATTGAGTCGTTGACCTTGGAAATCATGATGTATTCAAATGTCACACGGTTTTTTGTCAGTGCGACGTAGTCCTTTATGTCGTCGATCAGGTCGCGCATCTTCAGGGCTTTTGCAGCTCTGGGCATGATCCGTTCCCTTGTCGCCTGCCTTGGTGCGTGGAGCGAGATTGCAAGCCTGATCTGTGGAAGTTCCTTGCCAACAAGCATGATTTTTCCGGGCACGCCAACGGTCGAAACCGTCATGTGCCTCATCGAGATTCCGGCTTCCTTGTTGAGGCGTTTTGCAGCCTTCACAAAGTTGTCCCAGTTTGCCAGAGGTTCACCAATGCCCATGAAAACGATGTTTCTTGGCCTTGGGCTGCAAAGGGCGACTTGCGCCATAATCTCGCCTGCTGTCAGGTTTCTTTCAAGCCCTTCCTTGCCGGACTGGCAAAATGAGCATGAAAACCCGCATCCAATCTGTGTTGAAACGCAAAGTGTGAGGTGGCCGACCGATTTCATAAGCACCATCTCAACCTTTTTGCCGTCAGGGTAGGCGATCAGGACTTTTCTTGAAGCGTCCCTTGACCTTACGGCCTTTTCAACGGTTGGGGCGTTTGAAAACAACTCCCTGAGCTGGTTTCTGTCTGATTCAGGCAGGTTGGTCATCTGCTGCGGGTCAAGCACGTTCTTGTCCCAAACCCAGGACATGACCTGTTTGGCCCTGTATTTCTCCATGCCGTGGTTTGCCATCCACTCTTGCAAGGCTGTGGTGTCCAGTTCAAAGAAGTTCATGGCTTAAGGCTATCCGAATCTGTGCGCTTTGCAAGGATTGGTTGTCT
>CAYYJO010000076.1:0-8301 GCA_964472265.1 uncultured Caldisericales bacterium
AGACTGCAGCAAAGGGCAAAACGGCCGAAACCACTGAACCGGCAAAGACGGTAGCTTCGAAGAAGCAACCCGAAAAGACAGCTGCTGCAGCAAAAAAGCCGCAGGAGAAGAAGCCGGCTGCAACTCCTGTAAATGCCGACAAGAAGAAGGAGCAGCCAAAACAGGCAACGAAGCCTGACGCAAAGGCAAGCACTTCCGGCACAGCCAAAAAAGCGCCAGCAAAACAACCAGAAAAAACCAACAAAGATATAAAACAGGAGCCAAAGAAACCTGAACTAGCAAAGGCTCCGGTAACAGCAGAAGACGCCAAGCCAAAGCAGGCCGAAACAAAGGATAAACCAGCAAAAGACCAGAAGGCCGAGAAGCCCTCGAAGCAGGAAAAGGGCAAGCCAAAAACAAAACCAATAGCGATGCCAAAAGAGACCGAAGACGGTATCGAAGAGGACGGCGAAGGTTTTGTTGAGGAAGAAAGAGAAGAGACAATCGAGCTGACGCAAAAAGAGCTTGATGACGTCCAGTATCTTCTTGACTCAAAAATCAAAGGCATGACCGCCGAACGCAAGGCGATCAGGCAGAAGCTGCTCCAAACCCCTGAAATCGTCAGAATGATCAGCCTCCACAAAAAAGACGGCGTGGTCAGCTACAGCGAGATCATGGAACTGATGGGGGCAATGAACCTCACGCCTGACCAGATCGACGAACTCTACACCGTCTTCACCGAAGCCGGCATCAAGTTTGGCGACGAGGATAAAACCGGTGAGGTTAAACCTGACGAGTTTGAAGAGGAAGAGGCTCCGGCTTCAACATATACAGCCAATGAAGAGTCCGAGGTTTCAGACCCAATCAGAATGTACCTTCGCGAGATCGGAAAAATTCCACTCCTCACCCTTCAGGGCGAGGTTGCGCTCTCCAAGCGTGTCGAGCAGGGAAACCAGGAAGCAAAGAAAAAACTGATCGAAGCAAACCTGAGGCTCGTGGTCTCGATTGCAAAGAAATACACAGGCCACTGCCTTTCATTCCTTGATCTCGTTCAGGAAGGCAACATCGGTCTGATAAGGGCTGTCGAAAAGTTCGACTTCCGAAAGGGTTTCAGATTCTCAACCTACGCCTCGTGGTGGATCAGACAGGCGATCACAAGGGCACTTGCCGATCAGTCAAGAGTCATCAGGGTTCCTGTCCACATGGTCGAATCAATCAACAAACTCACCAAGGTTTCAAGAGAACTCTATCAGGAACTTGGCAGAGACCCCAACTATACAGAGCTTGCCGAGAGAATGGGCACAACAACCCGCAAAATTCGTGAATACCTTAAGATTTCCCAGGAACCGCTCTCACTTGAAACACCGATCGGCGAAGAAAAAGACAACCGTTTGGGCGATTTCCTGCCCGACGTCATGATCAGGTCACCCGAAGAGGTGATCGTCAACAAATACTTCAGGGAACAGATGCATCAGATTCTGGCCATCCTCTCTCCGCGTGAAAGGGAAATCATCAAGCTCAGGTTTGGGCTTGACTCCGAATACCCGCACACGCTCGAGGAAGTCGGTCAGATTTTCAAAGTCACCAGGGAGCGAATCAGGCAGATCGAAGCAAAGGCGATCAGGAAACTGCGCCAGTCGGTCAAAGCCAAGAATGCGCCGATGCTCTGATGGATCTTTCCAGGGAACTCAACCCGGCTCAGCTTGAGGCGGTAATGACAACTGAAGGGCCTGTGGCAGTGTTTGCCTGCGCAGGTTCAGGAAAAACCAGGGTAATCACCTTCCGAATCGCACACCTTATCTCAGATCTTGGCGTTCACCCATCAGAAATTGTCGCCTGCACCTTCACGAACAAGGCTGCCGGCGAGATGAAGCAAAGGATTGCCAAGCTCATTGGGTCTGATATCAAAGGCTTGTGGATCGGCACTTTCCACTCTCTGTGCCTGCGAATCCTGAAAGCCGACGGGCAGTACATAGGATACGACAACAAATTCTCGATTTTTGACGACGAAGACAGCAACGACCTCATAAAACGCTGCATGATCGATCTGCACATCGACCCAAAAGTTGTAAACTATAGAAACGTAGGACAGGCCATCTCAAAAGCCAAGTATAGCCTCCTTACTCCTGATGAATACAACGCTAAAGCCTTCAACCCAATGCAAAGACAAATCGGCGCTGTCTACAGACTGTATCAAGATTCTCTCGATGAGATGAATGCAATGGATTTTGACGACCTGATCAACAACACAATCAAGCTGCTGTCAATCGATTCGGTTGGCGAAAAGTACGCAAGGCAGTTCAGATATGTACTTGTCGATGAGCATCAGGACATAAACCCGGCTCAGGACGTTCTTGTAAAACTGTTTGCAAAATCAGGCAACATCATGATCGTTGGTGATGATGACCAGTCCATTTACCGTTTCAGGGGCGCAACGCCAGCAATCATGCTCGATTTCAAAAATGACTACCCGAATGCCAAGGTCATCAAGCTCGAAACCAACTACAGATCAACAAAAGACATCATCGACACAGCCCATAGGCTCGTTGAAAACAACAGAAACCGCGAACCGAAGCAACTTGTTGCAGCACTGCCGGACAAGGAACCCGTCAGACTCTACACGGGACTTGAACCATCGGATGAAGCAAGTTTTGTTACGCAAAAGATAAAATCACTTGTCAGGGATGGCAGGAAATACAGCGATTTCTGCGTTCTCTACCGCACAAACGCACAGTCAAGGCACTTCGAGGATTCCTTCATCGCAAGCGGAATCCCATACAGAATTGTTGGCGGACTCAGGTTTTACGAACGTAAGGAGATCAAAGACCTCTTAAGCTATCTCAAAGCCTCGCTCAACCCAAAGGATTCCAACGCCTTCAAACGCGCCATTTCAATCCCAAAAAGGGGTCTGGGGCCAGCGTTCATGGTCGGTCTGGAGCTTGCCTCAAAATCCACCAGAACAACACTCGAGCAGTCACTCAAGACAATGGTCGAAAGTGGTGATGTAAGAGGCTCAGCGCTTAATGGTGCAAGGGAGTTCCTTGACGTTCTTGACGGAATCAGGGACAAAGCCAACAATGTGCCTGCAAGTCAGGTGGTTTCGTACATCATCAACCAGATCGGCATAATCGGTCTTCTCAAGGACGGAACTGAAGAAGGCCAGAGCAGGGCTGAAAACGTTGAGGAATTTCTCAACCTCTCTGCCGAGTTCGAAAAGGTCTCCGAGGATCAGAGCATCGACGCTTTCCTCTCAACTGTCCAGCTTTTGTCTGACATGGACAGCGTTGAAGCCGGGGTTGACAAAGTTATCTGCACAACAGTCCACCAGGCAAAAGGGCTCGAATTTCCTGTTGTTTTCCTGACCGGTCTCGAAGAGGGCACGTTCCCTCACCAAAGGTCGATGGAGGCACAGGAGGATGTTGAAGAAGAGCGAAGATTGGCCTACGTCGCCGTGACAAGAGCCAAAGAAATGCTTTTCCTGACAAACGTTGTCAATCGACAGCTCTGGGGATCGATGAGAAAATGCGATGCCTCCAGATTCCTCAAAGAGATGGATCCATCAAAATTTGAGCGCGATATGACCAGCAAGGCCATGCCAAAGATAAGCCGAGAACCCCCAAAAATCCTGCCAAAACGAGAACCAATCGTTGTTGAAGTCGGTCAGATCATCGACCACTCAGCCTGGGGTGAGGGTACCGTTGTCACAGTAAACGGTGACAACGCCGAGGTTGATTTCAAGTCAGTAGGCAAAAAGCTACTAAACATGCGGTATGCGCCGATCAAGATAAAAAACACGCCCCCAAAATCTTGACAAATCCAAACTTTTAGACTAATCTCCTGATGTGGTCTTGGTTTTTGAACCCAGACACGGGTTTTTCCGTATGAACACTTGAAAGGAGGAGTTGATGAAAAAGCTCCTTTTTATCTGTGCAATAATAACCATGCTGTTCTCAGTCTGGATTCCAGTCACAAAAGGTGACGGCGAATACAAAACAAATCTCAAAATGCTCCTTTATACTGCACCGGGTGATCTCGGAATAATTGTCAAAAACAATCTCGTGAAGCACTTCCCTTACATCCAGCAGTTTGACTCAATGGTGACATGGAGTTCAATGGAGTCCAAGCTCAGATACGAAGGCTACCACATCATCTGCCTGCTTGGTTGCGAAAAGGGAAAAAGCTACGACATTCCAGACAAGATTGAGCGTCTCATTTACCAGTACGTCAAATGCGGAGTCGGCGGCCTAATCGTTTCCGGCGACATCATTGCTCCAGGCCAAAACAATCCTCTCATTGAAGAGCTTGTCGGCGCAAGACTGAGCGCTGAAAAACGCATAGGCATGACAATGGTTCGAGTGGTTGACGTCACCGATCCTTGTGTTAAAGACGTTGCCCAGTCTTTCCAGTGCGATCTCGGAACAATCCGTGAGGCAATGGTTTTTCCGAATGCAAAGAAAATAGCGGTCACAAACGACGGCACGCCTGTTTACTGGAGAAATGTAAACGGCCAGGCAAAAGCTGCCTACATCAGCCTTGGCGACAATGGAGATGCCATCAACAATCTCGAAATTTCGAGACTGTTCGTCAACGTCATGTACTTCATCCAGGGATCGGGCTGGCTCCAGCCGTTAGAAGCACCTAGAAATGTCAGATGCATTCCGGGTGACAAGAAGGTAAAGATCGTCTGGGACACTCCGTTTGATCCATCAAAGATAGTCGGCTACAGAATTTACCGCAAAAATAAAGCTGACACCGAAACTTACAAGTGCATCCACGATTTCCCGGTAACCCTTGACCAGCCAAAAGAATTCCTAGATGAGAATGTTGAAAACGACCAAACCTACATCTACAAGGTCTGCTCAATTGTTCCTCCAGACGAGATATTCACCTGCAGCAACGACTGCATAGAAACATTTACCACTGTTACTCCTGCCAAACCAACAATCCAGACAGTCACACCAATTCCAGACCAAACCACAATAATTGGCGACAAATATATTGTAAGAGGCAAGGCGCCTCCAGGATCAAAAGTCCGAATTGAATACACGCTCCTGCCATCAGGCCAAAAGGGTGTTGTCGAAGGTGTTGCCGATGAAAACGGCAATTTCGCAATTGAAATTCCGGTTCCTCCAGGACAAACCGTTGAATACTACATCATCGTTGAAAACGAACTGGGTGACCAGACAAAACTAGGCCCTTACAGAGTCAACGCCACCATGCAATCGGTTGTTATCGGTCTGACCATTGGAAGCTCAACTGCATACGTCAACGGTCTTCCATGGCCAGAAACCCTCACCCCTGCTCCATACATCAAAAATGGCCGAACAATGGTCAACTTCCGCTTCATCGGTGAACGTCTCGGTGCAGCGGTCGACTACTTCCCCAAAGAAACCGGAAAACTGGTTGAAAAAGTCACCTACGACATGGTTTCTGGTGTCAAAGGCCCAATCCACATTGAGCTTTTCATAGGCAAGACGGAGTACATCATCAACAACGAGAGCAAAATCCTCGATGCTCCACCAGAAATCAAATCCGGCAGAACGATGGTTCCGATAAGGCTTGTCTCTGAAGCCATGGGCGCAAAGGCAGACTGGAACGACCAGTTCAAGCGTGCAACCATAACCTATCCTGATCCAGACCTTAAACCATGAGCGAAGGCTTCATCGTTTACAGCCCCTACCCTTCGATGGATGAGGCAAAAAATGCAGCCAGACAGGCAACCCAAAACAAGCTTGCCTTCTGTGTGAACATTTTCAATTGCACATCCATCTATGTTTTTGAGGGTGAAAATGAAGACCATCCAGAATTTGTCTGCTTTTTCAAAACCCTTGGTAGCAGGCTGGAAGAGCTCAGAAGATTCATAAAAAAGTCTCATCCGTACAAAGTTCCGGCAATAATAACACTGAAGATGTCGGATATGAACACAAAATATCTCGACTGGGCAATTGCTGAACTCAAATGCTGATCGAATTTGACGGCGACCCTGTCAGGCTGGACGTTTTCCTGGCAAAGAGGATCGACAGACTCTCAAGAACAAAGCTTGCCCAACTGGTAAAAGACGGCCAGATAACTGTTGACGGCGATCCTGCCAAACCATCATTCCTGCTAAAAGGTGGCGAGCAGATTGAGATCGAGGTTCCGAGACCGGAACCGTACGAGCTTGTGGCGCAAGACCTTGGCGTTGAAATAGTTCACGAGGAAGAGGATTTCCTTATTGCCAACAAACCACAGGGAATGCTCACTCATCCGGCCGGACAGACCATCACGGGAACGCTTGTCAATGCGATGATGTTTCATTGCCAGGGGAAGCTGGCAAACATGGTCGGCGTTGAGCGTCCAGGCATTGTGCATCGACTCGACAAGGACACATCCGGTTTGATCATTGTGTGTAAAAACGACGTTTCAATGAGGGCTTTTGCCAAGATGTTCAACGAACGCAAGATGGGCAAACATTATTTCGCAATCTGCAAAGGGCACCTCTCGTCGGATCGTGTGATAATCAACGCCCCAATCGGACGAGACACAACAGCAAGGTGGAAAATGCAGGTTCAGCCCGATGGAAGGGAAGCAATCTCAAAAGTCACCGAGCTGGAGAAGTTCAAAAGCTTCAGCTTTGTAATGATAAAACCAGTGACTGGCAGAACACACCAGATCAGGGTTCACCTGACCTACATCGGCCACCCGATCCTTGGCGATCCTGTCTACGGCGGACTCGACCCAAACTTTTCCTTGAACGGCCAGCTGCTTCATTGCGGAGAACTGGAGTTTGACTACCAGCTCAGGCATTATCACATAAAGACCGATCCACCAAAGATTTTTCAGGACACACTGAATGCTTTGAGGTTGACAAAAGTCTGACAAAACCTAAACTTGTCTTAGCTCCACGAAGGAGGTTGTTTTAGATGGAAGTTGGAATCATTGGCGCACCGCAATCGGGCAAAACGACGCTTTTCACAGCGATCACTGGCGTAAATCCGGGTCACGAGGTTGGCAAAAAGGCTGTCGTGAAAATTCCGGACGAGAGACTCGACCGCCTGACAGAGATTTTCAAGCCTAAAAAACAGGTCAACGCTACAATCAACTTCATCGATGCACCGCCTCCGCAGTCAATGGCAACAAAAAAAGGCGGAGCAGCCTCGGGTTTCCTCAACTTCATCAAACAGGTTGACGCAATCATCATCGTCGGCGCTTGCTTCAAAGACGGCGGATTCAAGGAACTTCAGGACATGCTCGAAATCCTGCTGCTCACAGACCTTGAGGTGATCGAGGGCATGCTTTCCAAAGAGAAGAAGGCTGCAATCGACCCGAAATATTCAGGCCCGTCCATGGAAACGCTCAAAAAACTTGCCGACGAGCTGACAAACGGCAAAACCGTCAGAAACATAGACCTAAACGACAAGGAAAAGGAGTCGCTCAAGGGAGTCCAGCTGTTCACCAAGATTCCGACCTTCGTCGTGCTCAACACAACCGAATCCGGCGGAACAGCCGAGGAAAAGAAATCGGCGCAATATCTGACCAGCTCGGACATCCCCTACCTTTCCGTGTGCGTAACAGTCGAGGCCGACATTGCCACGCTGCCACCGGAGGAGAGGGCGACATTCCTCGAAGAGTACGGCATCAAGGAACCGGCTCTAAACCGCGTCATTCGTGCAGTGTTCGATTTGCTTGGCTACCACACGTTCTTCACGGCCGGCGAGGACGAAACCCGCGCCTGGACAATCAAAAAAGGCGACAACGCTGTGACCGCGGCCGGCAAGATTCACACCGACATCGCAAAAGGCTTCATCAGGGCGGAGTGCTGCAAGTGGGATGATTTCCTGGCCTGCGAATCATCGCTGAAGGTTGCCAAGGAGCACGGCAAACTCAGGCTCGAAGGCAAAGAGTACATCATCAATGACGGTGAGATCACGCATTTCAGGCACAGCGGGTAGTTACTGCCTGTAGGAATCAATATTTTAGGGAGGCTTCAAATGTTTGCTGCACGAGAAATAGTTTTTATTGTTTCAGTGGCAATTTTGATTCTTATGGTTATTATTGCGATAATTATCAGGTTATCTCAAAAAAAGTAGCAATCTTGAATTTGATGTGTGAAGATATCAATAGGCAAAGAGTACATCATCAATGACAGCGAGATCACGCATTTCAGGTACAGCGGGTAGCATTTTCCAGAACGAATTTCTTTAGTTTGTCATACAATGTTGTGTATTCAAAGAAAGCGTTGAAATAGAATAATACATTACCTCGTATAGGTTGATAGAACAATCGAATCAGACCCAATCTTTCTATGATAAAAATGTCTGATAAATCAACATTGTGTTTCCT
>CAYYJO010000077.1:0-8284 GCA_964472265.1 uncultured Caldisericales bacterium
GAAGCCCTTCTTGACATGAAGACTCAGCCGGAAAGAACCGCAATCGTCTGGCTCGTTGACAAGGAAGAGATCGGCTCCGAAGGATCAACCGGCGCCATCACAAAATTCCTTGAGTACTTCATTGAAACAATCGCACCAAACCAGCCAATCAATGCCATCATGCAGAACTCCTTCTGCCTGAGCGCTGACGTGAACGCAGGCTTCGATGTGAACTTCAAGGACAGATTTGAGTCGAAGAATGCAAGTTTCCTTGGCAAGGGCATCACGGTTACGAAGTTTACAGGACGTGGTGGCAAGGGTGGAGCAAACGACGCTTCAGCCGAATTCCTCGGCGCACTCAGAAAGCTCTACGCTGATAAGGACGTTCCATATCAGACCGCTGAACTCGGCGCTGTCGACATCGGTGGCGGTGGAACCGTTGCTATGTACATGTCAGCCCGTGGCATCGACACCGTTGATGCAGGCCCAGCCGTTCTTGGCATGCACGCACCAATGGAAACCACAAGCAAAGCCGACATCTGGAGCTCCTACGTTGCTTACAAGGCCTTCCTTGAAAGCTTCGCCGGCAAGTACGTCAAGATCGCAAAAACGTTCTAAATTATGGAATTTCTGAGGCTGTCTGCCGGCGCAAGGCTGCCGGAAAGAGCCCATGAAGGCGACGCCGGGCTTGACCTGTTCACACCCACCGAGGTGAATCTTGCTCCTTTGGCAAGAAAGCTGGTCAAACTCGGTTTCGCAATGTCTGTTCCAAAAGGTTTCGCAGGCCTGGTCTGTCCAAGATCAGGCCTTGCCGTCAATTCCGGGGTAACGGTCTTGAATTCCCCTGGAATAATCGACTCCGGCTACAGAGGTGAAGTCGCCGTCGTGCTGGTCAATCTCAGCAATGAAAACGTCATTCTGCCTGAGGGTTCAAAGGTTGCCCAGCTGCTAATCGTTCCATGCAATTTCGACAAACCGGAATGGGTCGGGTTCCTTGACGAAACAGAGCGTGGAGAAGGCGGCTTTGGGTCTACAGGGCTCTGATTCAGCCAATTATCTCAAAATCATTGGATTTTACTTCTATTCCTGCTATAATCCCTTGAAATGGCCAAAAATGTAATGATAACAGCCGATGATTTCGGCTTCACGAAAGGCGTGACAGACGGCATCCTTTACTGCCACGAGAGAGGTCTGGTTTCAAACACCAGCCTGATGGTCAACATGCCAGATGCAGACAGGGCCGTGGGGCTGGCAAAACAGCATCCGGGCTTGAGCGTTGGCCTCCATGTCAACCTGACACAGGGAAAGCCACTTACTAAACCAGAGCTTATCCCAAGCCTCGTCGATTCAAGCGGCAGTTTCAGAAAGCTCTCGCTCTCACACCCAAGAAAAGCCGACCCGAAGCATCTCAGGCTCGAGGTGTGCGCTCAGATCGAGAAATTCAAAACCTTCGGCTTCCCCAAATTCCACGTTGATGGCCATCACTACGTCACCTTCATCCCGTCCGTACTAAACATCCTGCTTGATGTGTCAAACAAGTATGGCATCGATTCCATGAGGATGATTGACAGCTCGATGATAAAACGTGGCGTGAAAAGGAAAATAATTGGTTTCTCACTCCTTTGTCTTGGTTCCAAGGCGGTTTTTGGCCTGTCCCGACATGTTGTCAGGTGGAGAAAGCTGATTGATCATGCAAAAATCAACATCCCAGACGCTCTCGTCTCATGGGAGCTTTACGGGGATGCCGACCCAATCTCATCGCTTTACAAAACATTCGACCGTCTGCCTGAAGGAACCACGGAAATCTTCGGTCACCCTGGAATCGTTGACGAAGAGCTCAGGGCAATCTCAACCTACACCGACATCCGCGACAAGGAGCTGAAGGCGTTCACAAGCCCTGACATAATCGGTGCGTTCAAGAAGACATCGGCAAAGCTCATCAACGCTTATGAAATCGGAGGTGTATGAAGTGAAGCCGGGACCGATAGGCATCCATCTTGGAGAAGACCGCATCAAGATTGCACAGGTGGCTGGTGACGCAGGAAAATTCGAGATTGTCGAGATGATCAGCATCGCCACACCAAAAGGCGGCATTGTTGGTGGATACATCAAACAACCCAGAATTGTCGCCGAAGAGATTGGAAACGCGGTCAATTCAGTCAAATTTCAGGGCAGAAAGACAATAATCGCCATTCCGTCAGAGATTCTCAAGATCAACCTCGTCACAGTCCCGGAAACCCAAAATCTTGACAATGCTATCGCCAGCAGAATTTCCCAGATGGCTTTCGAACACCCGGAAGAGATGTCTTTTGACTACAGAATCATCGGCAAGGGCAAAGGCACGGTCAGCACGATAGTTGCCATCACAAACAAAACCCATGTCCAGGCCATCAAGGAGCTGGTCAACCAGGCGAAGCTCATGTTTATGGGAACAGACCTTGAAATGCTCTCAACATACAGGCTCACCTCCCGCATCTATCAAACCGACAAGAAACCGGTGATTATTGCCCTTTACTCCGGCAGCTGCCTAAAACTCTCGATGTTTTTGGATCAGGTTTTCGTATCCGTTAAAACCAGCGAGCTTGAAACGCCACGAGCCATGCTCGATCCAAAGCTTGCCGGAATCGAAATCAACCGGTTCTTTGAGGAGTACAGGAAATTCCATCTTGTAACCGAGATCCCATCTGTATTCCTGGCCGGTCTGCCTGACGCAAGCTTCACAATCGAAAAAGCAATCTGGGAATCAACAGGCATGCAAACCACCTCAATCAGATGGAGCCAGATTTTTTCAACATCCTCAAGTTACTCTAACTTCCCTGAGCTAAAAAACCGTTTCGGCGCATACGCTTGTGCAATTGGACTCTCAATTGCCGATTCAAAAATTTCTTCAGACATCCCATCGCCAATAATAGCCGATCCAAGACTGGACGGCTTCAAACCTGAATATCTCAATTTCTTTGCCTCGGAGGACTGATGCTTTTCTGGATATTGCTCGCTTGTGGTTATATTCTCGGTTCAATCCCGTTTGGTTTGTTCATCGGACGCCTCAAGGGTGTCGACATCAGGAAAGAGGGGTCTGGAAATATTGGAGCCACCAATGTTCAAAGGACTCTTGGCTGGTTGCCGGCAACATTTTCCTTCCTCCTGGACTTTGTCAAAGGTTTTGTTCCAGTCATCCTCGCCATCATTTTCGGACTTGACATCTGGCAGGCTGCAGCGATCGGTGCAGCAGTTGTTGCTGGCCACTGCTGGTCTGTTTTCCTGCTTTTCAAAGGTGGAAAAGGAATCTCAACAACCTTCGCCGTTGTGGTGGCTCTCGACTGGAGAATTGGACTAGGGTGCCTTGTTCTCTGGCTGATCATACTGCTCCTGAGCAGATATGTGAGCCTTGCGTCGATCATCGCAGCTTCAGTCATGCCTTTCGGCTTCCTCATTGTAACCTTTAACCTTCCTCTTTTTGGAATCCTTGTTATTATCGCAGCCATCGCAATAATCAAGCACAGTGAAAATATGAAGAGACTGGCTGCCGGAAATGAACGCAAGATTGGCCAGAAAGTTGAGCTGAATGCTGGTAAAAGCTGATGAAAACGGGCTTAACGACAAACTCACAGAGGTGGTTGCAAAAATAGCAATCGCCGGTGATCTTGTGATTTTTCCCACAGACACAATCTACGGCATCGGCACCTCAGCCTATTCTGAAGCTGGAATAATGAGGCTTTTCTCCATAAAAAAGAGACCGGTGAACCAACCAGTCGGCATGTTTGTAAATAGCTTCGAAATGCTCTCAAGCATCACAACACTTCCAGACAATGTTGCTGCGTTCCTGTTTTCGATATGGCCAGGCGCTGTCACATGCATCCTTCCAAGAAAACAAAACATACAGATTTTCACAACACCCACAAAAACCCAGTCTGGATCGGTCGGCGTCAGGTTGCCAAAAAACCCAATCATCAACAAGCTCGTATCGGTAATGGGTGTCCCTTTGCTGGAAACATCGATCAATGTTTCAACACAGCCTTTCCTAAGGCGCAAGGAGCTTCTGACTGGTTACGAGCGTTTTGCACAGATAATGATCGATGGCGGTGATGAACCCGATGATGCGCCATCGACCATCCTTGATCTCACAAAGAAAAAGGCTGTTCTAATTCGCAATGGTTCCTACAACTGGAAAGAACTGAAAGAAAAATTATCGCAATCAGGGATTGAATGGGATGAAAATCAGACCATACCTGCTTGACGGGCCAAAAACATTTGAGCTGGTCACAGAGATAACCGACAAGTTCACTGGAAAAATATTTGCAGGCGCCTGCATCTGTGTGCCTGAAGATGTCGACAGGGCTTTTGAAGTGGCTTCAAGAGCGCCGACGCTCCCAATCTGGAAGAGGGCTGAAATCCTTCAAAAGGCAGCCTCGATACTGGAAACCAAGCTTGAGGAGATTGCAAAACTCATCGCCATTGAAGCCGGCAAACCCATCAGACTCTCCAGGCAGGAGGTCAGGGATTCCGTCACAGCCTTGAAGCTTTGTGCAGCTTCGTCATTAACCCTTGAGGCAAAAACAACAAATCTTGACGCTGACCCAAAAGGTGTCGGCAGAATGTCATTTGTCAGGCTCGAACCAATCGGAACCGCCGTCTGCATCTCGCCTTTCAACTATACCCTGAGACTCTTTGTGCATAAGGTTGCTCCGGCAATCGCAGCCGGTTGTCCGGTTGTGGCGAAACCGTCAACTGTTGCGCCATTGTCAGCGTTGGCAATGGGTGAAATCCTGCTCGATTCAGGACTTCCGCCAGAATGCATTGCGATAATGGTTGGCAAAGGCTCAGACATCGGCGAAACTATCGTTGCCCACAAAAAATGCGCCTATCTCAACTTTACCGGCTCATCAAAGGTTGGCTGGAAACTTGTGGAGTTGAACCCTAAAGTGGCAAGGATGCTTGAATTAGGCTCGAACTCAGCCATGTATGCCGACGAAACCTGGGATCCCAACCAGACAGCCAGCATAGCAGTCAGCTCAGCAATGGATTATCAAGGGCAGGACTGCATCGCGTTGCAGAAACTATACGTCAAAAACGATATTTTCGACCAGGTTACAGAAAAATGTGTTGAGCTGGCTTCAAAGCTGACCATCGGCAATCCCCTGCTTGAAGAAACCGACCTTGGACCCATGATCTCAATGAACGCAGTCAACAGGCTGAAATCATGGATTCGAGAGGCTGAAAACGACGGCGCTGAAAACATTTTTTCAGTCCACGAATCTGGAACGCTCGTCGGCCCACAGATTCTTGTAAACATACCCGAAACGTCAAAGCTGATGGCAAGGGAGGTTTTTGGTCCGGTGCTTTGCATCAATCCCGTCAAGAACATAGATGAGGCCGTTGAAAGGATCAATGGTTCAAGATTCCAGATTCAGACAGGGCTCCTGACCACAAACTACAAGGAAGCGATGAAGGCTGCCGGTGAACTTCAAACCGGAACAGTCATCATCGGCGACGCACCAAGCTACAGGAGCGACGCCCAACCCTACGGCGGCGTAAAGGAATCGGGCATGGGTCGTGAAGGGCCTTTCAGGGCAATCAGGGATTTGGTTTCCGAGAAGCTGATAATATTCTCATAATCTCTGTGCATTTTTTACACAGTGCCGTTTTTTCTCAAATAACATTCAACCCTCTTGAAAAAAGGTTTTCTTTGTGTAACATTTATTATCATGCAAAAAATAGCCATCGGCTGTGATCATGCAGCGCTTGATCTCAAACTTGAAATAATCAAGCATCTTCAGGGATTCGAGATCAACGACCTTGGAACCCACACAAAGGACTCGGTAGATTATCCCGATTTTGCCAAAGCCGTAGCCGTCGAAGTCGCCTCAAAGAGAGCTGATTTAGGGATTCTCATCTGCGGAACTGGCATCGGAATGGAAATCGCCGCAAACAAGGTGAAAGGCATCAGGGCTGCAAACTGTGTTAACACCACAATGGCTCACTACACAAGAAACCACAACGACGCCAACATCCTCTGCATTGGAGCAAGGATTGTAGGGTTGGCGCTGGCTCTTGAAATCGTCGATGCCTTCCTTTCTGCCCAGTTTGAGGGTGGAAGGCATCAAAAACGTGTTGACAAAATAATGGAACTGGAGGCTTGAAAGCATGTCAGAACTTAACAGAGTTGATCCAATCGTAGCAGAATTCCTTGAGAAGGAACTTGGCAGGGAGCGTGGAAACCTGGAACTCATCGCATCGGAGAACTTCGTTTCAAAGGCTGTTCTGGAAGCACTCGGCTCCATCGCCACAAACAAATATGCCGAAGGTTACCCTGGAAAGCGCTATTACGGCGGTTGCGAGATGCTCGACGTTGTTGAAGAGCACGCAATTGACAGGGCACAAAAACTCTTCTCGGCTGATTACGCCAACGTCCAGCCACACTCGGGAGCGCAGGCCAACATTTCGACGTTCTTTGCTTTCCTTGAACCAGGCGACACCTTCATGGGCATGAACCTCAGCCACGGTGGGCATCTCACCCATGGTCACCCGCTGTCGATTTCAGGCAGATATTTCAAGGTTGTTCCGTACGGTGTCAAGCAGGACACTGAGACAATCGATTACGAAGAAGTCGAGCGCCTTGCAAACGAGAACAAGCCGAAACTGATCGTCGCCGGAGCATCGGCATACCCAAGAATCATAGATTTTGAAAGGCTCTCAAAGATTGCAAAGTCAGTCAATGCAATCCTGATGGTTGACATGGCTCACATTGCCGGACTTGTCGCAACCGGACTCCACCCATCGCCAGTCCCCCATGCTGACGTAGTAACCACCACAACCCACAAAACACTTCGAGGTCCAAGAGGCGGAATGATCCTTTCAAAGAAGGAATACTCAAAGGAGATCAAGAAGGCCGTGTTCCCGGGCATCCAGGGCGGCCCACTCATGCATGTCATCGCCGCAAAGGCAGTCAGTTTCCTCGAAGCCATGCAGCCGGAATTTGTTGATTACCAGAAACAGGTTCTCAAAAACGCACAAGCTCTGGCAAAAGGTATGCAGGCAGCAGGCTTCAGAATAGTTTCAGGCGGAACAGACAACCATCTCATGCTCGTAGACCTCCGTCCGAAAAACATAAGCGGTGACCTTGCCGAAAACCTTCTTGAATCAATCGGAATCACCATCAACAAGAACTCAATCCCGTTTGACACCGCTCCACCGCTAAAGCCGTCAGGCATCAGGCTCGGAACTCCGGCCATGACAACTCGTGGCATGAAGGAAGACGAAATGCTCCAGATTGCTGAAATCATCGGAAAGGTTCTCACCCACCCGACAGATGAGGCTCTCCATCAGAAGGCCAAACAGGAAGTAACACAGCTCACTTCAAGATTCCCGCTCTATCCAGGACTGTCATACCTGTGATTTTGAAGGTTCTGCTTGCATTCCTGGTCTCCCTTGCAGGGTCAGCGCTGTTGACTCCTGCAGCGATGTGGCTTGGATACAGAATCGGAATCACCGACAAAGCAGGCGACACCACGCCCAGCGGAGAAGTTAAAATCCACAAAAAAACAACGCCACGAACAGGTGGCATTGCCATTTTCATCGCCTGCATCGTACCATTCCTCGTTCTCGGCGATTTCTCGGAAAAATCGATTGGAATAATCATCGGCGCAGTAATCATCTTCATCGTCATGCTCATCGACGACATGAAAAAACTGCCCTGGTGGGTTAAACTGATTGGCGCAATTCTGGCAGCAACCGCCCCAATCCTTGCCGGGCTTAGAATCGTCTACATGACAAACATTTTCGAGGGTGGCTGGTTCAACATCGAGTGGCTCTCAATACCTCTGACATACATCTGGATCGTCGGAATGACCAACGCCATGAACTTCATTGACGGTCTGGACGGACTTGCAGCAGGGATTACGGTCATTGCAACCATCGCTGCAGTTATTGCCTCGCTTACCCGCGATCTCGTCGTGCCAACTGTACTTCTGGCCTGCATCTGCGGTTCTGCTGCCGGATTCCTTCCCTGGAATTTCAAACCGGCAAAGATAATCATGGGTGATTCAGGCGCAAACTTCATTGGCTACAGCATCTCTGTTGCGGCCATCTGGGGTTTGGCAAAGGCCACCACAGCAGCCGTTGTCGGTGTTTGCGTTCTGGCGCTGGCTGTTCCGATGTCTGACGTGATCATCACCTCAATTCGAAGGATTTTGAAAGGCCAATCCCCGATGATTGGCGGGCTGGACAACATCCATTACGTCCTTCTCAAAAGAGGCTGGTCTGAAAAGACGGTCGTTCTTGTGTTCTATCTCATAACGGCGCTGCT
>CAYYJO010000078.1:0-8231 GCA_964472265.1 uncultured Caldisericales bacterium
TTGACTACCTGTGCCCTGAGTGGCAGGTGGTTGATCTCCCTTATCAGAACCAGATTTCATTCTCGTTCTTCAGAAACAGCGGAGTTGGTGCTACAAGCACAGATGTTGCAATTTCACTGTGTTTCAGGGGGAAAAAGGAATCGACATCGGATATTTATGGACTGTCCTTCGACATTAAGACACCGGCTAACAAAAGTCAGATAATCACAGGCAATCCTGCTACGAGAGTCAAGATTCACCCCCAGGGCTTATCGTTATCGGTGAGTTCAAAGCCAAATCCTGGAAATGACAGGCAGGCAACCATTTACGGCACAACCACACCCAACCAACAGCTGACAATTGATGGCCAGCTTGTGACCACCGCATCTGATGGAAAATTCTCCAAAACTGTCAATCTTACCCGTTTTAAAAACGATTTCATCGTGATGGTTAACAACCAGAGCGTGAACCCTGTCGATGGAACCCTGGTTCTGGACAGGGTGGTCATCGTTCGAAAACTTGTGATCTGGCCTTCACGAAAAGAGCTGGCGTTTGTAATTGGAAGCAAAAATGTCTGGAACAACGGCAACTGTTCGGACAAACTGAACAGTGAGCCATTGATAATCAGTGGGTCGACGATGGTTCCGTGGCGCTATATTTCGGAACAGCTCGGGTTTACAGTCGGGTACGACGCAAAAACAAAAAAGATTACGGCAAACAAAAATGGAACATCAATTGTAATGACTGTTGGCCAGAAAATTGCCACTGTTAACGGAAAGCAGATGACGATGCTGGTGCCACCAACGGTTAGAAACGGTACAACCTATGTTCCCCTCAGATTTGTCGGTGATTCCATAAATGCTGGAATCAAATGGCTGCCTGAGTCAAAAACGGCTGTAATCTTAAGCCCCAAGTGATGCCGTTACCTGAATGATCTGAGCAATTCCTGAGTCTGTCTGGCTGCTTCCTTGTTTGGGATGAGTTGATATTGGTCAAAGACATTGTCCCTGATTTCAATGAAGAGGTCATAAATGGCTGATAGTGAGGAGAGGACAGCGTCCTTGTCATAAGGAGGGGCAGTTTTCGACAGTCTCAGAAGCGTCTTGCTGTCCAGTCTGCGTTCGATCCCTTTGTAGCCTTGTAGCGTGCCTTCACCAAGATCCATCATCCTGACGATCAGGTATCTCAATTTTTCGAGTGCGTCTCTGGCATCCCAGACGTTGTCGCGCAGGAGTCTTTTCCTGACCGCGAGCACTCCCCAGAAGAACAGTGATTCTGTGCTGATGATTGCTTCAACCTTTGCCTTTTTTGGGAGCCTACCTGACTTATCCTTTGTGTAGGCCGCTATGTTTTCAGGGTCGTAGACCGGTCTGATGTCGGTGTAAACCGGAGATGGATTGAGTTCGGATTCCTCGGTTACCACGATGTCAAGCTCAATGAGATCGTGGAAAACAAAGACTGCTGAACGCTTTGAAACATCTGTCCTGATTGAGATCATTGTCGGGCTTATGCCTTCAATGAGCGTTTTCAATGTTGCAAACCACTTGTCGCCTTTTCCGTCGGCAACAACAATGGTCATGTCAATATCGCTTAGTTGGTCACCCATCTCCCTCGCAAGTGAGCCGAGAAGGAAGCACGATTTGACCTGCCTTTCATTCTTGAGGAGATCAACGATGGCGTTGACTATTTCTTCCTGTCGCTGTGGCATCTTGAATTCTTCAAAGGGTGGAAGCCCTCCGTCATCATTGTCCTTCACGATGCGTTTCTTTCTTGGTCTGCCGTTTGAAGGGGCAAAATCGAAATTGGTGTTGTATCCTGGCATTATCTTGGAACCTCATAGTTTGGTGCTTCTTTTGTGATCTGGACATCGTGGGGGTGTGATTCCCTGAGGCCGGCAGTTGTTATCCTGACGAACTTTGCGTTCTTGCGAAGCTGTTTCAGGTTTGCAGCGCCACAGTAACCCATCCCTGACCTGAGACCGCCAATAAGCTGGTAAACGATATCCGAAAGTGGACCCTTGTATGGGACTCTTCCTTCTATCCCCTCAGGTACAAGCTTGTTCATGTCTTTCACATCGCCCTGAAAATATCGGTCTTTTGAACCCCTGGTCATGGCGCTAAGAGACCCCATGCCCCTGTAGACAACGTATCTTCTGCCTTCGTAGAGCACTGATTCGCCCGGAGATTCCTTTGCGCCTGCAAAGAGCGAACCAATCATTATTGCGTCGGCTCCACCGGCTATTGCCTTGACGATGTCGCCTGAATACTTGATTCCTCCGTCAGCGATGATCTGGATTCCATGTTTAACTGCTTCATTGGCGCAGTTCCAAACGGCTGAGAGTTGTGGAACTCCGACACCTGCGATAACTCTAGTTGTGCAGATCGAACCTGGTCCGATTCCAACCTTCACGACGTTTGCTCCAGCATCAGCCAGAACCTTCACACCATCGGCCGTTGCAACGTTTCCTGCGCAGATTGTGACCTTCGACGAGAGAGACTTGACCCTTTTTACTGCCGTTACGACGTTTTGTGAATGGCCGTGGGCTGTGTCGATGACGATCATGTCTGCGTCAGCGTGGATGAGTTGTGCTGCCCTGTCCATGAAATCACCGGTTGCTCCAATTGCCGCACCTACGACCAGCCTGCCTTTGCTGTCTTTTGCCGAGTAGCCGTAAGTTCTGCGTTTGTTGATGTCCTTGATGGTTATAAGCCCTTTTAGCATGAAGCTTTCATCAACAATCGGGAGCTTCTCGATCCTGTGTTTGTGAAGAATTTTCAGGGCTTCATCAAGGTTTGTACCGACTGGCGCTGTGATGAGATTTTCGCTGGTCATGATATCTTTGATTGGCATGTCCATATTTTCTTCAAACTGAAGATCACGGTTTGTGACTATACCGATGAGCTTGCCGTCTGGATTGGTTACCGGAATGCCCGAGATTGAGTACTTTTTCATTATGGCGTGGGCTTCGGCAAGGGTTTTCTCAGGGGCGATGGTGATTGGTTTGCTGATCATTCCTGATTCGGAACGCTTGACCCTGTCAACCTGGTCAGCCTGCTCCTCAATGCTCATGTTTTTGTGGATGATGCCGATGCCGCCTTCCCTTGCAAGAGCGATTGCAAGATCAACTTCGGTAACCGTGTCCATGGCAGACGACATCATCGGAATGTTCAGGTTTATCCCGCCGAGAACGGTTCTCACATCGGTTTCATTGGGGATGATGTCAGAATATTGCGGAACCAGCAACACGTCGTCAAAGGTTAGACCCCACTCGACTTTTGGTTCAACTTCGTCCATCAAGACCTCCTTGTATTACAAAGGATTCTATCTAACACCGGCTTTCTTTCAAGTCTCTTTTGTAAACTGTCTGTAACGTTGGCATTTTTCTGGTTTTATTGAATTGGTGGTCAATTTTGACAGAATATCAGCAAGAAATAAGATCAGGAAGGCGCGGATATGAAAAGGCATATTTCCACAGACGCGATCCACACGGGCGAACATCCCGAGATGTTCAACTTCGCTGTTGTACCCGATATTTCTCTGGCAACCATCTTCGAATTCGAGAGTTTTGCTCACTATAAAAAACACATGGAGACGGGCGAAGGATTTGTCTACACAAGGGGCATGAATCCGACACGCGCCTGTCTCGAAGAAAAGCTTGCGAGCCTGGAGAATGCAGAAATGGCAATTGCCCTTTCATCTGGCATGTCAGCCATCACCGTTGCCCTTCTCTCGCAGATTGCTTCAGGCCAAACCGTCATCGCCCAAAGGAATCTTTATGGCAATGCCGTCGAGCTGATGCGTGATTTTTTCCCGAAACTCTGGATTGACTGGGTTCAAGTGGACTCCACGAAGCTCTATGACCTCTCCTGGGCACCTGAAAATGCTGGCCTGGTTTACATTGAAACCCCATCAAACCCAACTCTGAGAATCACAGACATCAGAAGAGTTGTTGAACAGGCTCATGCAAGAGGACTGAAGGTTCTTGTGGACAACACCTTTGCCTCTCCATGTTTCCAGCACCCTCTTGCCCTTGGGGCCGATCTGGTCATTCATTCAGCAACAAAATATCTTGGCGGGCATTCTGATGTTTTGGGTGGAGTGATTTGCGGATCAAGGGAGCTGGTTGAGGAGTGCAGGAAATGGCAGGTTTGCATGGGTTGTGTCCTTGATCCGTTCTCTTCCTATCTTTTGATGAGAGGCATAAAGACTCTTTCCCTCAGAATGCAAAAAGCCCAGAGTAACACGATGAAAGTCGCCCGTTACCTTGCCGACCACAAGAAGGTCACAAAGGTTTTCTATCCAGGACTTTACAACGATCCCGACCATGCGCTTGCAGCTTCACAGATGAGTGGATTTGGAGCGATGGTTTCATTCGAAGTTGAAGGTGGAATCGATGGCGCGGCAAAGATTTTTGACGAAGTGCAGCTGATAAGAAGAGCCGGCAGCCTTGGTGGAGTAGAATCCAACATCTCGATTCCATCGGTTATGTCACACCATGCCCTTTCGCCAAAGGAGCAGATTGAAGCCGGCATATCTCAAGGATTGCTCAGACTCTCTGTCGGTATCGAAGAAGAGATTGACCTCCTCACCGACCTTGACCAGGCACTTGGAAAACTCCCATGATTCCATATCTCGGTCTCGCCCCCATCTGGTATTTTGTCGGTTTGGTCGCGCTCCTTGCCCTTGTGCTCATCGTCACATCGCTGAAAGTTCCAATAGCGGTAACACTTTTTGGTGGGTCGATACTGTCGATCTTCGTTTTCATTCCCTTTGACCAGGCAGGCAAAACCGTTATCGACATCATCAAGCTCCCCGAAACGTACGCGTTTGTAGGCATCATGTGGACGGTCATAATTCTGGAATCCACCATGAGAAAAACCGGAATGCTCCAGAAAATGGCCGATTCAGCAGTCAATCTCTTCAAAGACAAGCGACTGGCCACAGCCCTTCTCCCAACCGTTATTGGTTTCATGCCAACTGTCGGCGGAGCCTACATCTCAGCTCCACTCGTCGAGCAAACTTCACAGGGCATGGATTTCTCGCCAGTCAGAAAAACCTTCATCAATTACTGGTTCCGTCATATCTGGGAATCATCGGTGCCGCTTTACCCGTGCATTATCATGGCCTCGGTTGCCTCAGGGTTTTCAATCGGCAGAATCGTTATGTATCAGTGCGCTTTGACCATCACAGGTGCGATCACAGGTTACATCGTCGGTTTCTGGAACACAAAAAGGTTTGAGGGTGGAAACGGCCCTATGATGCCAAAAGTTGTTGATTTTCTCAAGACAACATGGCCGATTCTTTTCACTGTCATTCTGGTTATTGTCAGTTCGATCGCCATACCGGCACCAAAGGAATGGGCGTCGATAACCACCCTCTGCGCC
This sequence comes from uncultured Caldisericales bacterium, assembly GCA_964472265.1. GTDB lineage: Bacteria > Caldisericota > Caldisericia > JAAYUI01 > JAAYUI01 > JAGNLA01. Next base: position 5,364 of record CAYYJO010000078.1, read on the forward strand.
ATGATCATCTCAGTCATCCTTTTCATGCTGGTTAAAAGACCTGACGTCAAGACCACAAAGGCAATTCTTAAGGAATCGGTAAAAATAAATTATATCCTGCTCGTAGTCGGCTCCATCGCGTTCAAGGAAATCCTGAGCCAGGAAATTGTCAGGACCCAGCTCCAGGCTTTCTTCAGTGGCGCTCATATCGACCCGATCATTGTTGCAATCATCCTTCCGATGATTGTAGGATTGCTTGTTGGAATCACGCAAGCAAGCGTTGCAATCGGATTCTCGGTTCTCATAGCGTTGACAGGAGGGGCTACCTACGGAATTTTCGCGCTTGCTTTCACTGCGGGCCAGATTGGATCTCTGTTCTCTCCGGTTCATGTATGCATCGTTTTGACAAGGGAGTATTTCTGCTGCCACCTGAGTCAGATTTACAAGTGGCTGGTTATCCCCTGTCTGATCATGCTTGGAGTTGGATTCGGACTGTATTTCCTGCTCAGATAAAGGTGTCTTCCAGGATTATTTCAGACTTGACCGACCTGCCCACCGGACAGACTCTTTCGGCTTCCTGAAGCAACCTTTTTGCCAGTTCCAGCTTTGAATTGTCTCCGATTTTGATGGTCGGTCTGAGCCAGATTTTTGTAATCTGGTAGGCTTCACCATCGAACTCCATGAACCCTTCGTTTTTTGATTCATACGACACAAGTTCGATTCCATGCCTTGCGCATCTGTTTACAAAAGTAGCCATCAGGCAGACGGCGATTGAGGCCACAAAAAGGTCTTCCGGACTGATTATTCCACCTGGCCCACCAAATTCGGGAGGACATGCGACCTGAACATCTTTGAATCCACCTTTGAGAAAACCTTGTTTTTCCTTTTCCCAGTCGACATTTGCATAGTAGCTGAATGTTTTTCTTTCCATGGCTGTTTTTATATTTTTTTGTCAAGTATATTTCAAGGCTTGACCGATTTAGCGTGTCAAATAAAATTTGTAATCAAAGGAAGGAAGGTGTTTTATGTTTAATTACAATCTCGTTGATAAGCTGCATTGGACTCTGGTTCTTTTCTATGCCTGCGTCTGGCTTTGCTTCGTTTTTGGCAACTGGATTTCGGCAAAGTTCCTCAACCCGGAACACAAGGACTGGGGAAGAATCTTCATGGGTGCTCTGCTTCTTCTGGGAATACACGTTTTCTTCTCACTCCTTTCAGCATGGAAGAGCGTTCTTCCGTTTATGTACACAACCCCTCTTATTGGCGTCATCGCAATGTTTGTCAGCTGGTTCTTTGTTTGCAAGTATCTCTACGGCCACAGCTGGTTCAAAGCCATCATCGCTGCCCTGCTCCCGCTCATCGTTGCGGCAGCGGCAATAGCAATTTTCTATCTCGTTGCGCCGGATGCCCTTATGGGCTTGACGGCTTTGAGGTTGATGTAGCATGTTGAATTTAGTCGGCTTCATCTGCGTTGTTGTCCTATCGCTGTTCTATCACTGGTTTGTCCTCCAGCAGGCAAAAACCGTCGGTTTTGAAGACCATTACAAGATCGATTCCAAGATTCTCGTTTTTGGAATCCTGAAGTTTGTTCTTCTGGTTGCGATTCTTGCGATCCAGATTGCAAACTGGGAACCGCTCTACATCTGGATTCCGATGGTCATCTTCACGGCCATCTGGTTTGTTTTCAGCCTCACAACGCTCACTAAAAAACTCACGCCAAAGGATGAGATGTACAGCTTCATCGGCAGCATTCTAGTTCTTGTAGGTTCAATCGCAATCATCATCTTGCAATTCCTCGGTACGGGAGTGTAACGATGGATCTCTCAATTCTTTCAATCGGCAAAAGAACACGCATGGTTCGCATGTGCTACGAGCACGGCCCAGGCAATGGAAAGCTCATGATCCTCCCAATCGATCAGGGACTTGAACATGGCCCGGTCGACTTCTTCCCAAATCCGGATGCGGTCGATCCAAAATTCGAGTGGGAACTCGCCCTTAAGGGTGGATACTCGGCAATCGCCCTCCACATCGGCCTTGCTGAAAAGTACATGCACGATTACGCCGGCAAAGTCCCGCTTCTCCTCAAACTCAACGGCAAAACAAACATCCCGTCGGAAGAAGAAGCCCTTTCGGCTCTGACTTCAACGGTTGAAGACGCTGTCAGGCTTGGAGCCGATGCAGTCGGTTACACGCTTTTTGTCGGTTCGCCAAAGCAGGCAGAGGATTTCAACCAGCTCCGCTGGGTTCGCCAGGAGTGCGAGAGGTTTGGAATGCCTTTAGTCGTGTGGTCTTATCCAAGGGGCAAATTCATCGATGCAAAGGGCGGCAAGGATTCACTCTACGCAATCGATTACGCGGCAAGGGCAGCCCTTGAAATGGGCGTGGACGTGATCAAGCTCAACTTCCCCAAAGTCGGCGATCCCAACCAGCCGAAGCCGTACAACACCCTCACCGAGGACGAGCTGACGGCGGTAAGACGCGTGGTCAAATCGGCAGGCAGGGCAGGAGTCATCATCTCTGGTGGTTCAAAAATGGACGACCAGGACGTGATAAAAAAGGTCACAACCTCGCTTGAAGGCGGATGCATGGGCTTCATTTTCGGCCGCAACATGTGGCAACGACCGATGGACAAGGCTCTCGAACTTTCAAAACAGATTTTGGAGCTGATGAAGAAGTATTAATCAACCAATTTTTGAACTTACAAAGCCTGTCTTAACCGACGGGCTTTTTCTTTTCTAATAATTACTCAGAATCAATAAAATCATCTGGTTTTTCCAACTATTTCCGAATTAAATATATTTATGGGTTCGGTTTTTTTACAGGCGGAACCACTAAAACTCCCTCATCCGGCTTTCAGCCACCTTCTCCCCAAACTTCGTTTCAGGAGAA
>CAYYJO010000079.1:0-8204 GCA_964472265.1 uncultured Caldisericales bacterium
AGATCCACAGTCTTGGGGCTTATTGCCGGAAGACCGGTTCCTCCGCATCCTGTGAGGATTGCCACTATCGTCATACTCGTGATGCAAATTTTTTTCATTAGGGACATGATACCCATCCATGATTAAATTAAAACTAGATTCTGGTAATAATATACCTAATTAGAAAAACTTTGCAATAGTCGCAATCGTAAGCTAATCTGAAGTGAAAACACCCTCAACAAACGGCTGGTTGCTTAACCTGGCAACTTCCATCATGTAGTCGTTGGTTACCTTCTCCAGCAATTCCTTTGATCCTCTCACACTTGTGTCCCAGGTGATGGGTTTGCCAACGTTGACAGTGAGATTGCCCCGCCTTGGCCACTTGCAGCCAAATGGCAAAATATCGAACGCTCCAATGATTCCCATCGGAATGATTGGCACTTTGTGACGATGGGCAAACATGGCTGCCCCAAGGTGGTAATGACCGCTTATTAAACCTGTTTTTGAGCGTGTTCCTTCGGGATAGATAATGAAGCATTTGTTTTGACTCAAGACAACATCAATGCCCTTGACCACTTTTTTGCTTGCCAGTCCACGTTCTACAGGAACCGCTCCGTAACCCCTAACACACCAATTGATGACCGGAATCTTGAATAGTTCTGATTTTGCGAGGAAATACCCCATTCGCGGGAGGGCAAGTCCCAGAAAAAAGACATCAAAGATTGATGTGTGGTTTGCCACAACAATGGCTGAACCAAAAGTCGGTACATTTCCTTTGCCATAAATTTTAATATTCCAAAAATTTCTTGCGATGGTGTTGCAGACCCAATAGGAAAACCGCCACCACCAGGTCAGCTTCACCTTCATCATCTCGTCTTTTACCAGTTTGTAAATGCGTTTTACAACAACATTTCTGCTCAGGTTTGTCGAATCGATGATGATTGCGTCTTCAGCGGGCTTTAAAGGTGCAACATCACGGCCTGAATCCCTGGCATCACGTTTTTTTAAAGCCTCAAGAATCGATTCATAGGACTGCTTCTTTTTTACATCCAGAAACCTTCGCTTGGCACGCTCTTCCACTGTTGCATCAAGGTAAATCTTGACCCTTGCCTCAGGGAGCACGACTGTTCCTATATCCCTTCCAGCAACAATTATCGATTCATTAATGGCAATCTCTTTTATGGTCTTGTTGACCCACTCGCGAAGCCTTGGATCAACCGACAACTGTGAGGCAAGCTCACCTATTTCAACAGAATCAAGCTGGCCGGTTACATCTTCACCGTTTAGGATGAATCTGGATTTTTTCAGTTCGAGCCTCGTGGCTTCGAGCAGTTCAGGGAGTTTTAGGCCGGTTTTCTGGCTGGAAAGTGCGGCAACCCGGTAAAGCTTGCCTGAATCGAGAAAATTAATTCCAAGCTTTTTTGCAACGATCAGTCCGACAGTGCTCTTTCCAGATGCTGCCGGTCCGTCTATGCTTGCCGTTATGTGCCTGATCATGGAACGATTATTGTTCCTGCCTCTCCAGTCAAAGCTTTCCTTATGTGTCCAGGGTCAGTTATGACTGCCTTCTGTCCGCCATTTTTTATGAAATGGACAGCAGCCTCAACCTTTGGACCCATCGAGCCTTTGGCAAAATGGCCTTCAGTCATGTACTTTTCAGCTGTAGCAAGATTAACCACATCCAGAGCCGTCTGATCCGGTTTTCCGAAGTTGATGTATACCTTTGGCACAGCTGTTGATATCAGGAGTATATCGGCTTTAACCTCGAGGGCAAGCACCGCCGAAGCCCTATCCTTGTCGATGACCGCCTCGATGCCTGCAAGTCCTTCGGCTGACTTGACCACCGGAATGCCACCACCACCGCAGGCGATGACTATGGCTTGGTTTTCTACCAGAAATTTTATTGCCTCAGCTTCAATGATCGATTTTGGCCATGGTGACGCAACCACTCTTCTCCAACCCCTGCCGGAATCCTCCACGACATTCCAGCCCATCAACTGCTTCATTTTCATGGCAGTGTCCTTGTCCATGAAGCTGCCAATCGGCTTTGTCGGGTTTTTGAAACCTGGGTCGGAAGAGGAAACCTCGCACTGTGTTACAACCGTCAAAACCATCTCGTGAATTCCACGCTTGGCAAGTTCGTCCTGAAGCGCCTGCTGGAGCTGGTAGCCGATTCCACCTTGCGTTTCAGCCACGGCGTAATCAAGCGTTGTTTCAGCTATTTCAGGTTTGGCAAGCTCGGAGCGTCTCATGACAAGCCCAACCTGCGGGCCGTTGCCGTGGGATATGATAACCCTGTATCCATCAGCTGCGATTGATGCGACACTGAAAGCGGTTTCCCAGACGGCGTTTCTCTGGTTTGCCACCGTCATGTTCATGCCTGGAAGCAGGAGCGAGTTTCCACCGATTGCAATTACGATCTTTTCTTTTGAGCTCACCTTGAAAACCATCCATTTTACAAAGATTTGTGTGATTTATTGGTGTGTGGTCAGCTGGCGCTCACAGGAGCCACGCCTGATTGGACGAGGGTTGATTTTATGTGAACGGATGGCCGTTGCAACAAACAGGGGGTTAGAAATTCAATCGACACACGTTACATAATCCAACGCCAATTGTTGAAGCAGATTCCCAAGATCAGTAGATTTCCGGTTTAGTTCGTCCGCCTGACATATTTAGTTATCTTGTTGCTCTGGACGACATAAACACCATCACCAACAACCGTTACTGATCCGAAATCGTCACAATCCAGCTTCGTGATGGTCTCGCCGGTTTTGATGTCAATCACGGTGATCTGGCCTGAAAATTCAAGGTCAATCATTTCGGTGGCAAAAATGTAATCTTCGGTGAAGGCATCGATTATGTACATTTTGCTATTGCTCCAAAGGAATTTGTTGTCATCAACGCTGTGGCACTCCATTGAATCAAAGGTCGAATTAATAAGATATTTCTCGTTATACCTAAGAAAAGCCAGAGTGAACAGGTCTCCATCACTCGTCCACTTTTCTTTTCCAGTCCTGGTGTCGTAGCACTTGACGCTCGTTTCTGAGTCGCAGGCCATGAAAACTGAAGGATTTGCATTCATCCAAAGCATTAGATTCATGAGAAACAGAAAATCTTCGTCGTGCAATGTTTTCTGCCAGACAAGCTCAGGCTCAAGCTCATCGCTCACCTTCAGCGCCCTGATCAAATTCAGGTTGTTCAAAACGATCATATCATCAAACACAATGAACATGTTGATGTCAAAGAGCGAATCCCCGAAACCCTGGAGCAAACTTCGCTTTCTTGAAGAAGTTTTTCCTGTTTGTGGAATATCAATTCTTTTGAACACTTCGCCTGTCGAAGGATCGATGACCTCAAACTGATTTTTGAATGCAATCCATATCTTGCCCTTGAAATACTGATAAGTCGGGAGGGTATCTTTAATGGTTTCCGCTTTTTCCCATTTCAACTCTCCTTCGAGCGTGTAACAGCGGAATGTAATGCCCACTTCGAATGGCTCTGCGTCAAAGTCAAAAACGACATCGCTGGCAATTACAAGGTTGTCGTGGAAGACAATTGACCATGTAAGCAATGTCGACGGGGAGTATTCCTCCTTGCTCGTCCACACAATCTTTCCATCAACCAGTTTGACGAGGTTTCTTCTGTCCGGATTTTTTGGCACGGCGTTCATTCCCCATACGTTGCCATCTCTATCGATTGATGGGCTGAAAGAAACATTTTCAAGTGGATCGGTTTCCCAGACTTTTTCAAAAACCTTGTTTTCTGCAGCCGACAGCTTTGCAGGAAGACAGGCAAGAACCATGCACACAGCAATAACCCCAAGCAATATCCTTCTCATGTTCCACCTCTAATATGAATGACAAGATGATACCAATAAATCCATTTTTTTGCAAACTGTCATAAAAACCGCCTGTTTCCAGGCGGCTTAAGGGTTTGACTGAGTTTATTTGTCTTTCTTTTCGGCAGGTTTTTCGGTTTTCTTTGGCAACAGTTGATCGAGACCATCGAAAAGATCAGTACCAGCCTTGACTTCAATGCTTGAGTCCTTGAAATCGTCTGCAATCATGGGTTCAACCCTACCACCGAGATGCTTGCCAAAGAATTCTTCAACAATTGCATAGAATGCTCTCTTGTTTTCCGGTTTTTGAAACTGATGACCCTCATCTGGAAAAACACACAGGGTGACCGGGAGTTTCTTTGCCTGCATAGCTTTGACAATCGTTTCCGATTCAGAGACGTTTACCCTGGAATCATTCGATCCGTGACCGATAAGAAGCGGTCGGACGATTTTGTCTACGAAATTGATCGGTGATCTGGATTCAAGATATTTCTTTCCTTCTGGTGTGTCTGGATCACCACCGATCTGCTTTTTGTAAGCATTGTACACGCCCTTGTAGTAACCTGGAATCGATTTCATATAGGTAATCAAATTCGAAATACCGACAATATCAACACCGCAAACGAATTTTTCAGGAGTGGTTGTCAAAGCCGATAAAACACAGTAACCGCCGAAACTTCTGCCAAGAATTGCAACCTTATCGGGAATTGCTATTTTTTGGGCAATTGCCCAATCTGCCACATCAATGAAATCATCTTGTATTTTTCCACCCCATTCACCGTTTCCCCTGTTCAGGAATTCTTTGCCGAAACCCCACGACCCCCGGTAGTTGACGCTGGCAACAGCGTAACCCCGATTGGCAAAATATTGGTGTGTCGGATCAAGTCCCCAGGAATCCCTGACATACGGGCCACCATGGATGTTGAGGATCAAAGGCACAGGCTGGTCTGGAATGCCATCGTTGTCAGGGTCTGTCCAGGGAGGCAGGGTGACAAAACAAACCAGGTCGAGTCCGTCTCTGGATTTTATCACCTGTGGCTTCATCCTGGCAAGTTTGAGATTGTCGAGATCCGGTCTGTTGGAGTAAAGATATTCAGCTTTACCGGCTTCTCGATTGTAGAGATAGTATTTGGTTGGACCGTTATCGTTCACATAACTGACAAGCCAGAACCTGTCGTCAGGCGAGGAGTCGGTAACAGAAAAATCACCATCTTGAAAATTGGTCAGATAGTCAATGTCTTTCTGGAACCTGTCGTCAATGACCTTCCAGTATTTCCTCTCATAATTGAACCCCACAGCCACATAGTTGCCAGTTTTGTTTTCGGAAATCCAATCAACTGAATCCGACTTCTCATCCTCTACTACAAGCGTCTTCTCCCATGTCTCCAGATTGATCTTGTAGAGGGCGGAGGTGTTTCTGCCAACGCTTGAATCCATGTACTGATATTTCCCGGATTTGTCGATGACAGAGAGGTTCGTGTTCATTTTATCTTCAAATGAGATTTTTTCTTTCAGTTCCCACTTGCCACCCTTGTAGAAATAAATCTCCGGTTCGCCATCTGCATTATAACTGACGCCCGTTTTGATGTTGAGTTTGGAGTCAAGGTAAACCTGCATTCCATCATCGCCAGGATAGATCATGTCGGCTTTACCGCTATCAACATTGATTTTGAGAATATCCATGCATTGTGGGTTTCTCTGGTTGGTCAAAACTGCTATTTCATCAGGATTGTCATAATTGAAACTGAAGAGAAATGCCCTGAAACCCTTGCCGGGAGTCAGGTCTTTTTCAACTCCGGTTGCAATGTCCACCATATTGATGTGATACTGTTCATTGCCCCCTTCATCCTTAAGATAAAAAAGGCGGTTTTTGTTTGCACTCCAGTAAAAATTGCTCACCGGACTGTCTTTTGACTTTGTGACAGGCTTTGCTTCAGCCAGTTTCCCGACAGGAGCCACCCAGATATTCATCACACCTTCGTAAGGTGCGCTCCATGCAAGATGCTCTCCATCAGAACTTATCATGGGGGCAGCTTTCTCTGGATTGTCTGTAAAAACAGTTCTTGGGATGATAGGGAAATCTTTCTCGGTCAGCTTAACTCCTCCACACCCTGGCACAACAAGTATAAACGCAAAGAAAAACATCAAATATTTATTCATTATACCTCCGCAATTATTTTTATTTGAGCCAGATGATCTATCTACACAATAATTATATCATGGTTGTCAATAGTTTTTATATAAATATAATTGTTTTTGTCGATTTTTTATGAAATTCAGGCTGCTATTCGCATAGCCTTGGTGTTTTTAACAAAAATTATCTTATTTTTCTTACAGCTGGTATGTCCATCAATTCCTTTAAACCATCCACCAGATCAGCCCCTTCCTTCACTTCAAGGGTTGAGCCATCAAGTGTGTCTTTAGTTATCTCCTCGCATCTTCCGCCCAGATTTTTGGCAAGGAAATTCTCGACAACAGCAAAAAACGCCTGTGCGTTTTGCCATCTTGAAAATCCGTGACCTTCATCTGGATAATAGCAATAGATGACCGGGATGCCCTTCTTCTTCATGGATGCAACGATTTGCTCGGATTCTGCCACCTTGACCCTCGGATCATTGGCGCCGTGACCGATGAGCAATGGCTTTTGAATCATGTCTACGAAATTGATGGGTGACCTCGAATCCAGGAATATTTTGCCAACTTTTGTGTCAGGGTCGCCACCAACCTGCCTTAATTGTGACTCATAATACGGTTTCCAGTAGGATGGGGTCGACTTTAGGAATGTCGATAGGTTTGAAATGCCAACCATATCAACTCCACATGCAAATTTGTCTGGAGTGAAGGTCATTCCTACCAAGGCTGCATAACCTCCGTAACTGCCGCCATAAATAGCCACTTTCGCCGGTATGGCAACCTTTTGGGCAATGGCCCAGTCAACGGCATCGATGAGGTCGTTGTGCATTTTCCCGCCCCATTCGCCGTTTCCAAGATTGAGAAATCTTTTCCCAAAACCCATCGACCCTCTGAAGTTCACGCTGAGAACTGCATAACCTCTGTTTGCAAAGAACTGGTGCAGTGAATTAAAGCCCCATGAATCCCTTAGGGCAGGCCCTCCGTGAACGTCAAGAATCATCGGCAATGGCTGGTTTGGGATACCATCATTGTCGTCATCAGTCCACGGCGGAAGCGACAGGTAGCAGACCAGATTAAGTCCATCTCTGGATTTTATAATCTCGGGGTGCATTTTGGCCAGTGGCACTTTTTCAAGTGATTGCCGAAAACCAAACAAAAAATTGACTTTCCTTGCATTACGGTCGTAAATGTAGAATTGCTCGGGATAGTCATCCCTGATATATTCCACCACCCACTTGCTGTCATCAAGTGACATTTCAACAACCTTAAATTCGGCATCATACAACCCTGAAAGGTAATCGACATCCCGCTTGAAACCAGAGTCAATCACTTTCCAGTGTTTTCGTTCATAATTGAAGGCGACCGCTGCAATTTCACATTTTGAAGATGTTACAATCCAGTCCTGAACATCAGATTTATCATCTGCAGCCACGAGTTCCTTGTTCCATGTGGCCAGGTCGACCTTGTAGATACCGAAAGTGTCACGACCAGCGTTGTAGTCAATATAGGCAAAGCTGCTTGATCTGTCGATTGCAAGAAAACCAGTCGTTTTGGCGTCTTCGAACTCAACCTTGTCCATCACTTCCCATTTTCCATCAGTAAACCTGAGAAGCTCCTTGCCACCATCGGGAGTATGTCTGGTTCCGACACTGACATTCAGGTTTTCGTCTAGATCGGCGTCAATGTTGTCGTTATTCTGATATATCATTGTCTGTTTGCCGGTGTTCAGATTTACCAACTTTGTGTCGAACACTTCGGGATTCCTGTCATTCATCGAAATGGCAATTTCATTGACATAAACAACACTCAGGGATCGCACGAAAGCCTTGAAACCTTTTCCCGGGGTAAGATCAATGACTTTTTTAGTTGTTATGTTTACTCTAAAAATGTGATTATTTTCGTCACCGTTTTCATCCTGTGCGTAAAGCAGGTTATTTGTGTAGTCCCATCCAAAATAGTGAGGACAACGATCAAGAGGATCAACGGCTGGCTTAGCATCTTTGATATTCTCAACTGGTGCGACCAATATGCAATATGTATTGTTAATGTATCCTGTTATCCAGGCTATTTTTGTTCCATCGGGACTGATTTTTGGGGCTACTACGTCAGAACTGCCCAAAACATAACCTCTTGGAATTATCGGCACATCTTTTTCAGTTATCGGCGGTTTCCCGCAGCCTGGGGCCAAAAATATCAAAACCAGAACAAAAGCCAGTAATCTTCTCATTGCACCTCCAAAATGGCTACAAGACAT
>CAYYJO010000080.1:0-8069 GCA_964472265.1 uncultured Caldisericales bacterium
GCTTATATACTTTGAAACATTGCCTGAGTTGAAAAACAAATGAAAAACGCCGACGAGCATTGCCAATGTCAGGGGTATTCTGACAATCAGACCCAACATCCACTTTACTTCCTGAACCCTCTCCTTTTTCTCCTGCTCCGGAGTTTTCTTTGGATACGACCCTTCCCATTCTGTCATGTTTGAATTCTAATGTTTTTATATAAGAAATCAAACTATTGGTTATCTTATGGTCTTTATCGGTTCCGGGTTGATGTCGAGTTTGCGGAGCTTGAGGTTGCCGATGTCTTCTTGAGAATTCTGCCATCGGTAGATTGAGTTTTTGTTCATGAAGTAGATTGTTAGCCTGCCGTCTTCATAGGTCACGTGGGCTTCGTCGACCGGTTCGTCAATGCCGGAGGAGTTCAGCGTGAAGACATCTGTTTTGGAAAACAGGAAGATTTTGGTTTCAATGGGGTTTGAAGCTGATTGACCAGCAACCAAATATTGTCGATAAGTATCGTAATATGCAGTATTCTTACGCTCATAGCCATCTGGGAAATACATAAATTCTTCTTGAAAGAACAAAGCATATTGAAGTGTAGCGGATGTCAGTTCAATCGTGTCGAATATCACTGTAGTATTGTCTTTTTTAACATAATAGCCTAAGCCATAGTCTTTTACATCGTTGGAATTTGCAATATCGATCAAATCGCTACTTTGTAAATCAGCATCATAAAGATGCCCTCCAATGTTTATTGTTTCATGTGATCCGTAATTGAATTGGGGCTTGATTGTTGTTTCCGACAAAGTGTCTAAGGACTCATCGTAATCAATTGGTATTTTGATTGTTGAGATGAGTACAAACTCTTCGTTGATTTCGGATAACTCAAAATTGTTCAGCTTCATGCCGTCGAAGACTTGATAAATGTTACTTCCATAAGAACGTTTCAGGTAAAAAGCTTTGCTGGCGTTTGGTATTGACAGCGATTTCAAGGTTTTTTTATCAAAATTGCTGTAGAGCTCTAACCTAGAAGTTGTTCTGTTCAAAACTACAAATCTCATGCCGTTTGAAAAATTCGAATGAGTTCCCAAGAAAACCATATTATTGAAGTCACACTCAAAAAGTTTTTTCAAGAATTTGCCAGGATGCTCAAAATTATTGTATGCATCAATAAAATCTGATACTTTCTCTAGTTTCTCGGGTTCAACAATTTGAGATTTATAATCGTAACCAATATCTTTTTCATATATGGCAACCAAATCCTCATCAGCACCATGCCTGTCAATATATCGTTTCACTTCTTCGTAGCGTTCATAATTGTTGCCACCTATATTGAAACAAGCCATCTTTAGTGACTCATTATTCATATATTGACAATATATGAATAATCCATCATTTATTGATTTTCTGTCCTCATCTCTTTTCATGATGGTCTTAAAATCAAAAAACTTGCTAAACTTGCAATCTACCTTTTTTATCTCACCATCGATTTTGACAACATTTATTAACTCTTTCTTTTCGAAGGAATCAAAGATATATATGCAGTCTTTATCATAACTGATGCAAGTATCAAGTGGTCGCGCCTCATTCGATTGAAAATCAATGAATCGAATTTCTGGCATTGCCCTTTTAGATTTTTCAAAATGTATTGTTGAGTATGGCTTAATCAATAAGAAAGTTCTTCCAATGAAGTTTCCGATTGCACTATTGATTGTTCTAAAATTCAACAGGTAGACAACCAGTAAAATAATCCCGACAATAAACATTGTTGCCTCAAAATCGTGTTTCCCAAACCGTTTGTCCGTCTTAGTCAGATCGACTTCATCAATACCCTTCGGTTTCTGGTTGTTCCCCAAGTTGTCCATACAGGAATACTAACATGAACTCACACCCGAATCAAACCCCCTTCACCAAAAAAGCTTGCCTGAAAGCCCAAAACAAATATACTGTCCATTTAATAAGTTGCATTTTGGAGGCACCAAATGTTCGAACTTTTAGGCGCAAAATCGATAGCAGGCGAAGAAGAGGAGACCTTACAGTTCTGGTCGGATCACAAAATATTCCTCAAGTCTATTGAGACCAGAAAAAATGCTCCCAGCTTCGTTTTCTTTGAAGGCCCACCAACGGCCAACGGAATGCCTGGAATTCACCACTGCCTCTCGCGTATTTACAAGGACACCGTCTGCAGATGGCAGACAATGCACGGCTTCAGGGTCGACAGAAAAGCCGGCTGGGACACACACGGACTGCCTGTTGAGCTCGAAGTTGAAAAACAGCTTGGATTTTCCGGCAAACAGGAGATCGAAAAGTACGGAATTGAAGCGTTTGTAAAAAAGTGCAAGGAATCGGTTTTCAAGTACGAGGGCCAGTGGGTGAAGATGAGCGAGAGAATCGCTTTCTGGCTGGATTTTGAGCACCAGTACATGACGCTTAAAAATGACTACATCGAAACGCTCTGGTGGATACTAAAGACCGCTTCAGACAAAGGCCTGCTTTATCAGGGCTACAAGGTTGTGCCATACTGTCCGAGGTGTGGAACCACGCTCAGTTCGCACGAAGTTGCCCAGGGATACGAGGAAACCAAAGACCCGTCAATATTTGTGAAGATGGAGCTTGCCGATGAGCCTGGAACATACTTCCTCGTCTGGACAACCACCCCGTGGACGCTTCCGGCAAACGTTGCTCTCGCTGTCAAATCCGATGTCGATTACGTAAAAGTCAGGAAAGGCGATGACGTTCTGATAATGGTTGAAAACCTTGTCGCCCCCGTCCTTGAAAAGGATTATGAGATAATCGACAGGTTCAAAGGCTCAACCCTTGCAGGAAAGCAGTACAAGCCCCTGTTCACGTTCATGAAGCCTGACAAGAAGGCGTGGTTTGTCATCACTGCCGATTTTGTCGGAACCGAGGATGGATCGGGCATAGTCCATATTGCTCCGGCGTTTGGCGCCGATGACATGGATCAGTCCAGAAAATATGACCTGCCGGTGCTGATGACCGTAAATGAAGCAGGCGCATTCCTGCCAGAGATAACGCCGTGGGCTGGAAGGTTTGTAAAAGATGCCGACGTGGACATCATCATGGATCTCAAGACCAGGGGAGCGCTGTTCAAGTCAGGCAAAATAACCCACACCTATCCGTTCTGCTGGAGATGCGACTCACCACTGCTCTACTTTGCAAAACCGTCATGGTACATAAAGATGTCGGCGCTGCGTGACAATTTGATCAGGAACAACGAAACAATCACCTGGTATCCCAACCACATCAAGGAAGGCCGTTTTGGCGAATGGCTCAGGGAAGTGAAGGACTGGGCGATTTCCCGCGAACGCTACTGGGGAACTCCCCTTCCAATCTGGGTTTGTGAAAAATGCGGCAAACAGACCGTTGTTGGCTCGATAAAGGAACTCAAGGAAAAATCTGAAAACTGCCCCGATGACATCGAGCTTCACAGGCCTTATGTCGATGCCGTAACGATGAAGTGTGAATGCGGCGGAACGATGAGGCGTGTGCCCGAGGTTTGTGATTGCTGGTTCGACTCCGGCTCCATGCCTTATGCCCAGTGGCACTACCCGTTTGAAAACAAGGAACAGTTTGAAACCCACTTCCCTGCTGACTTCATCTCTGAAGCCATTGACCAGACAAGAGGCTGGTTCTACACCCTTCTTGCCGTATCAACCATACTTTTTGACAAATCTGCTTTTAAATCCTGCATCTGCCTTGAACTCATCGTTGACGAGAACGGGCAGAAGATGAGCAAGTCCCGTGGCAACGTTGTCGACCCTTGGCTCATCCTCAACAATCAAGGCGCCGACACGCTCAGATGGACGATCTACACCTCATCCCCGCCGTGGACACCGACAAGAATAGGCGTGAACAACGCCACCGAGTGTTTCAGGGGTTTCACGCTCCTGTTCAGAAACGTCTATAACTTCTTCACAATGTACGCCAACATCGACGGCTTCGATCCGACAAAAAACATTGTTCCGCTTGAAAAGAGGCATTTCCTCGACAGGTGGATCATCTCAAAAACCCACTCACTGATAAAATACGTTGAGTCCGAGATGAAAAAGTACGGCATAACCCAGGCAACAAGAAGAATCCAGCAGTTTGTCGACGAACTTGCCAACTGGTACATCAGGCGCTCAAGAAGGCGTTTCTGGAAATCCGAATCTGACACTGACAAATTTGGAGCCTATCACACGCTTTACGAGGTATTGACATCCCTTTCAGGTATCATCGCCCCGTTTGAGCCGTTCTTTGCCGAAAAGCTGCACCAGTCACTGGTTGTGCCGTTCTTCAAGGACAGGGCTGAGTCGATTCACCTTGAACTCTATCCGGTCGCCGATGAAACAAAAATTGACCTGGAGCTTGAGAAGATGATGGATTTTGTCAGGGACGTGGTCTCTGTCGGCCTCAAGGCCAGGAAGGCTCTCAAAATCAAAGTTAGACAGCCACTCTCCCACATCACGGCAAGGGTCACCGAAGCTTACCAGAAGCAGGCAGTTTCAAACTTTGCAGAACTCATCCGTGAAGAGGTCAACGTCAAGCAGGTGGAAGTCAGCTCAAAGATGGACACCTACCTCAACATCGTGGTAAAGCCAAATTTAAAAACGCTGGGAAAGCGCTTTGGATCAAGGCTTGCAGAGGTCAAGGAGGCAATCTCCAAAGTTGACGGCAAGGTGGTCATGAGAGATGTTGCAGCCTCGGGATCATACAAACTCCAGCTTTCCGACGGCATCCAGGAACTAACAAAAGACGATCTCCTTGTCGAACGTGAAAACATTGAAGGATTCTACGTCGAATCCGATGGCGACATCGAGGTCATGCTTGCCACAACCATCTCACCGGAGCTGAAAGAAGAAGGAATGGTCAGGGAAATCATCCATGCCATCCAGAACCTTCGCAAGGAATCCGGGCTGGCTGTGGACGACAAAATCAAATTGAGTGTTTCCGGGTCTATAGAAGTGTGCAAAGCTACGGAACATCTCAAAGACAGTTTACTCAAGGAAACGCTTTCAATCTCGCTCCAGCAGGATCCCCTGCCCAACCAGTCGACATTCAGTCTGGAAGGGGAGGAAATCAGGATTGGACTGGAACTGTACCAGAAGGGGTCAGGCAGGATGCAGGCACCGGAAGGGATGGATTGAGCGACAACCAGCGCGTGCTTTTTGAAGAGCTGGTGATAGCCCATCAGGACTATCTTTTTTCCTTTGTTCTCTCCATGGTCGGAAACCGCGACGACGCGGAGGATCTGACTGCAAAAACCTTCATGAGGGCTTTCATGGCCTTCAAGGGTTTCAAGCAGAACTGTTCATTCCGAACCTGGCTGACAACGGTTGCCATAAACCTTGTCAAGAATCACAGGCGAGATGTAAAGCCGGTTTCAAGCCTGGACGAGGGCAACGACGAGACCGGGTTTGAACCTGTCGATGACGATCCAACTCCTGAACAGGACACCTTTGTTTGCGAACAGAGGCGGAACATCGGCGCACTCCTCAGGCAGGTGCCGGTTCAGTTCAGGGCGTGCCTCGTTTTGAGGCATGTAAACCAGTTGAGTTATGAAGAAATATCTGATCTGACAAGACTCCCGGTCACAACAATCCGCAACAGGATTCATCACGGAAAAAAGATTCTGCGGGAACTTTGCGAAAAAAATGGCATGATTTTACCGAAAGAAGGTGAGGATGAATAAAGAGAAAGACTGGTTGGACCAGTGCCTTGCCACAGAGTGCAGACCTGCTCCACAAGGGGTGTTGAAAAAGTCACTGGCGTTATACGACGCATCAAACGAGAGGAAGAGCAAGCTGAGACCCTGGAGCCGGATGCTCCAGGTGGTCATAAGGCTGACAGTTTATGCAATTGCCATCCTTTATGACTTCCTCGGGGAGATTTACTCGCTGTTCGGCTTCGAGCCGAGGGTTGACCGTTCCAAAGAGCGACTCAATGGGGCTGTCACGGCTGCGATGCTGGTTTTGTCGTTCACTTACGTTTCTCTGGAAAACAGATGAAATGACGGAGGTTTTATGAAAGACAAGATTGTACCGGTGGCCATAGCGTCACTAGTCGTTCTGGCAGGCATCGGCCTGCTCCTGGTCAATGTCTTTGGTATCCAGATGAGCTTTGACAAGGTTTGGCCGGCAATTCCAATCGTCATTGGCTTACTGTTCGTGGTAAAGGTCAACACCGATTACGGTGTGGTTTTCCCGGCAACCATCCTCATCGGCACCGGTCTGATCTTCTTCATCCACAACCTTGAATGGTTTGGTGCAGGCGTTGGTTTCGGCCAGCTCTGGCCATTGTTCCCGATCGTTGTTGGTCTGGCTTTTGTGGCTCTTTACGCCTTCAAACCCCACGACTGGGGCGTTCTGATACCGGCTTCGGCATGCCTTATCACAGGCGTTGTTTTCCTCTCACTCCAGAACCTGAGATCGTTCATGATCTTTGTCATCGCCCCGATTGTCATACTTGTTGGAGTCCTGATGATCGTTTCAGCATTCAAAAAACCAGGCAGTCCATGCTGCAGTGAAAAGAGGGAAGACAATGAAAAGGCTGTATAGATCGAGAAAAAACAAGGTATTTATGGGTGTTTGCGGTGGAATAGGCGAATACCTTGAGATTGATCCGGTCATAATAAGAATCATATTCATTTTCACAGGCATCGGCCTGCTTGCATATTTCATAATTGGTTTGATAATACCGTTGGAACCGGTTGGTTCCTGAAGGAGTGAAAAAATGAAAAAGGTTTTATTGATTGCTCTAATTGTTTTCGCCTGCCTTGGCGTTTTCAGTACAACATCAAAAGCCGAGGAACCGGCAACCGGAGGCGAAACTACTGTTGGAACGCTGATGCTTGCAAAACCGTCTGTTGACACAACACTAAACCACGAAGGTGATGTGTTTGCTGCCGGACAGAGTGTTATTTTGAAGGGAAAGATTTACGGAAACCTGTTTGTTGCCGGTTCCAGCGTCACCCTTTCAAAAGACCTTGAAGTCAGGGGCTCGGTTTTTGCTGCTGGACAGTCTGTTGTTTCAGAGGCGATGGTGTACGGGCAGGTTTATCTTGCCGGCTCAAACATCACAGATTCGTCGGAAGTCTACGGCGACATCAAGGCTGCCGGCTCAAATGTCAACCTCGCCGGAAAGTACAACTACGCCTATGAAAGTGGCGAGAAGCTGACATTTGCCGGTTTTGCCAACTACGGGCTTCGTTTGGCCGGAAAGACAATCGAAATCACTGATGGGTCAACGGTCAACGGCAAGATCAAGATCAATGTCACAGCTGGCAACACTCCGAAAGTGCCGGAAAAGTACAAGGCAGCAACAGAGATCATTCAGCAAAAGGACGACCCGGACGAACACCCGACAGGATTGATGAACATCTGGGTGCTCGTCTCAGGATTCCTGTTCTCGTTTGTGGTTGGCATCGTAATGATGTACATCTTCCCGACCTGTTTTGAGAAGATCAAGCATTATCTTACAAAAAAGATGTGGTTCTCCCTGCTTTGGGGATTCCTCTCGTTCCTCATCGTCCCAATATGCGGCATTGTTCTCATGCTCATCTTCTTCCCGGCAGCCGTGGTTTTTGTCATCGCCGGCGTGTTCTTCTGGATTGCAACCTTCCTGTTTGGATCGATTGTAATCTACTACTGGATCGGTGAACTGCTTGGAAAGCTCATCGCAAAAGACAAGCCAATCCATGCCGTCCTCGTGCTGCTGATGGGTCTTGTGGCAACAACGCTTGTCCTCTTCCTGATCAGCCTCATCCCGATTGTCGGCCCAATCAGCGGTCTGATAAAGCTTGCCATCTACATGATTGGCTCAGGCGCAGTCATCATGGCAATATTTACAAAAGAGCCAGCCGCCTGATTTTATTTACTGTATGAATTTGAAAAGCCAGGCTTTTTGAGCCTGGCTTTTTCATTATAATGAAGGCATATGAAGAAAATTGAGAGAAAGCTGATAATACTAACACCAGAAAATGACAGAGAAATAATTAACGAACTCGCTTTGTTTGGCTGGACTTTGACTAAAGATTATGATAAAGAAACTGAAAGAAGAGTGAATAATAAATATGTAATTGGATCATATA
>CAYYJO010000081.1:0-8016 GCA_964472265.1 uncultured Caldisericales bacterium
AATTGTAGAAATCTCATCTTTAATCAGCTTCAGCCGTTTATGAATCGAGGTGATATCTGTTTCAGAATCGGTTGGAAACGATATTCCGGCCTCTATTTCAGCCAGAATTGCCGTCAGCTTTGTCCTCCAACCTCCAAGCAGCAAAGAGATGCTCTTGTTCCCTTCCGTTGGTCTGAGGTTTGACAGGGCGTTGGCCAACTCAAGCTCAGGAAGCAAGGATTTGCCGTTTATCCACGCACGGAAAGAGAACTCGCCAGCATTTGCACGCCTGACGCCAAGCTTCTCGATTTCAGAAGTGACATCCTCCAAAACGGCTGGACTGCCATGCAGCTGGAACTCGACCACATCTTCACCGGTAAACGATGCCGGGGACTTGAAAACAAGCACAAGACCAGAATCAATCAACCTGCCGTCCAGAGCGAAAACATCCCTGAAAGCAAAAGTCCCAGGTTCGGGAAGGCTTGCCTTGAGGAGTTTTGACGACACCTCGAAAGCCTTTCCGCCTGAGACTCTCACTATTCCTACTGCCTGTGAAACCGGCGCTGAGGCCGGTGAAACTATCGTGTCCAAATCACTTCTTGAGGTCGACGACAACGAATCGCCTTGGTTCCTCGCCCTGCGAGTGTGTGAAAACCATCGGGTTTTCCTTGAGTGTGGTATGGATGATGCGCCTTGCAAATGCCGACATTGGCTGGAGTTCAACCGGTCTTCCGTAGCGTCTGACCTGAAGGGCCGCGTTGTTGGCGATGTTTCTGAGGATTTCGATCTGCCTTCTCTTGTAACCACCGATATCGAGTGTGATCCTGATGTTGTTGCACTGCATGTGCTGGAGCACCATGTTGATCAGATACTGGAGCGACGAGAGCACTTCACCGGATTTGCCGATGTAGATTGCCGGGTCTTCCATATCGACCGACACAAACAAAGTGTCGACTTCCTTGGTAACCCTGACTGTAACGTCTTCGCCTAGGGTTGAAAACAGACCCCTGAGATACTCGACAAGGAATTCCTTGATCTTTGCTTCCGAGTACCTGTTGCCGCCATTATTTTGCATCCCTGCCCTCCTTGGCCTGTGGCTTTGCAGCCTGTGCAGGGGTTGCCTTTGGAAGCGGAAGGACATACTGGCCGAAAGCCTGCTTGTTGAACCACAGCTGGTGCAGGATTGAAATCCCGGTGAAAGTAACCCAGTAAAGTGAGATTGCCGATGCAAAGTTGATCGAGATGTAGCCGATGAACAGCGGGAAGAAGACCTGAAGGGCTACATTCTGCTGATCCTGACCCGGCATGGTTGAAACTCTCTGCTGGAACCATGTTGAGGCTGCCATGAGGAACGGAATGATGCCGATCTGGAAGGTGCCGATTGTGAAGAGATGGTCTGGGTATGCAAGTGACGGCATCCAAAGGAAGCTTGAATAACTCATCGGGGCATAACCGCTGATTGCTGCGTAGAGAACGAAGAGGATCGGGAGCTGAATGAGCAGTGGAAGACAGGAACTGAAGAGGTTGACGTTGTTCTCTTTGTAGATACGCATTGTTTCCTGCTGGATGCGTTCTTTCTGGCCAGGATACTTGTCGTTGAGCGATTTGATTTCCGGCTGAATCTTTGCCATTTTTGCCATGTTTGTGAACTGGGAGTTTGTCAGAGGAAGGAGAACAAGCTTGAGGAGAATCGAGAAGATGATGATTGCGATTCCGTATGAACCAAAGCCGATTGTTCTTGCGAGGAAATCGAACAGCCAGCGAAGACCAGCAAGGTGCCAGCCTGTCGGAGTGACTTTGATGTTGCCGGTGAACTCGCGTTCATACTTCTGTGTTCCATCCGAGTTTTCCCAGGTGAGCTTCAGGCGTGTTGGATAATCCTTGTCAATTTCAATGTTTGGGCCGGTAACAAGTTTGATCGAGACATTAATCTCTTTGTCGCCTTCAATCTTTCCGATCGTAAGTGGCTTTGTCTCGGCTTCTGGGCTTGTCATGTACATGTAACCAAAATCTTTTGATGTTTCGGCAATGTCCTTCGAGAAGACGACCGGCTTGACGCCGTTGATGTCGATGAGCTGAAGAACTACGTTTTCCATTGACTGAGAGATGTTGTTCTGCTTTGGGTTCTTAATCTTGATTGCGTAGTCGAAAATGATGTTGCCGTCAGTTTCCTTGTTGGCTGTGAACTCGACGTTCCAGTCTGGCTGGGTGGCGGTTTTCTTGACGGTGACGATGCTTGTTGATTCAGTCGAGCCATCAGGAAGGTTTACTTTGATTGTAAGCGGTTTTTCGCCTTCGGACGCCGTGTTGTTTGTCTTTACGTCAAAGATTGCGTCGAACTTGCCGTTTGGTTCGATTTCCGGGAAGCTGATGAGTTTCTGGGCGCCTTCCTTGATGCTGTAGACGCCTTTGTCCATGACCGGCTCGCCGTCAATGTTGCTGATCTCGACTGATCCCGAACCAATCTTGTTTTTTGTGATGTTAAGAAGAGTGACCGTCACTTTCCCTTCGCCATCGATGACAAGTTCACCGCCGACTTTGACAGCAAGCTGTTCTGAAGCGAAAACAGGCATGACGGAGAGGGCAACGAGTGCCACGACCAACAACGCTTTGTAAATGCGTTTCATTTTTTCCTCCATATAAAAGACCGGATTGTCAGGGAACCGGGTCGTATCCGCCTGGATTTCCACCCCGACATCTCCAGATTCTTTTTGCAGAAAGCCAACCGCCCTTGATAATTCCGTACTTTGTTACCGCCTCAAGGGAATACTGCGAACAAGTGGGTTTGAAGTTGCATGACCTGGGAAGACCGGGCGAAATGAGATAACGATAAAAGAGTAAGATCAGGATGAATGGGGATGAGAAAATGAATCGGAGGGCAGACGCGACATCAAGAAAAGTATCTCTGACTGTATCTGACCAAGCTCCAGGTTTAGAAGTTTGTCTCTTGCGATGAATGCCATCATCAGGTTTTGAGGGAATTCCAGCTGCGATGCTGCCAGCGTCTCTCTGATCAGACGCCTGAGTCTGTTCCTGATGCAGGCCTTGCCAAGCCTCTTCGGACTTATGTAGGATATCCCTGTGGGATTCCCTTCCGTCCTGCACCAGATCAGTTTCAGTGATTTTCCTGACAGCATCTGTCCGCAACCGAATAGCCTCTGAATCTGCCCAGAATTCAATCTGGGAGGTAGTTTCATGAAATGGCGACTTTATGACGGCCTTTTGCTCTCCTGCGATTGAGAACCTGACGGCCCCATCTTGTCCTCATTCTAGATCTGAATCCAGAAACGCGAAGTCTTCTGCGATTGTGCGGTCTGGTCATTGTGCGCATAGTGATACCTCCAAAAACAAGTCTACCTATTCTATCAAAAAGGATTACACCCTGTCAACAAAACCGGCAATCTGACATGCGGTATTTTTTCGGTTACAGCCCCTTGATTGTTTACAGAAGGTAAAAGGATTCCTTCAATCCAGCGTTTTTCGGCACTGGCAATCCAGCCTTTTTTTCTTGACAAACGTTTTCAATCCTACAAAATCAGAAGGTTGAGATAAATAAGAATGGAGAAAATAATGGACAAACTCATCTACAGCTTTGAAGAAGCATCATCACAGGTTCCGGCCGACAAGGGTAAAGAGATTCTGGGTGGAAAAGGCGTTGGACTCGCCTACATGACCAAGATTGCGCTTCCGGTACCGCCAGGATTCACGATTGTCACCTTCGCCTGCAAGTATTTCTACGGCGAATGGGGCGAAAAGATGCCCACCGACTTCCAGACAGACATTCTCAAGTATGTCACAGGCGTTGAGAAGCAGACAGGCAAAAAGTTCGGCGATCCGTCAAACCCTCTTCTGGTTTCAGTCCGTTCAGGCGCAGCAGTATCAATGCCAGGCATGATGGACACCATCCTCAACCTCGGACTTACAGACGCAACCGCTGACGGCTTCGCTAAGCTCAACGGCGACGAGCGCTTCACATTCGACTGCTACAGAAGACTCATCCAGATGTACTCAAACGTCGTCCTTGGCGTCAGCCACGATGCCTTCGAGGAAGTCCTCCATAAGGTTAAACACGATATCGGCGCAACGGCAGACCAGGATCTCAAGGCTGCAGACTGGAAGAAGGTCATTGAAGGGTACAAGAAAGTCGTGCTCGAAAAGACCGGCAAACCGTTCCCGCAGGACGCAAAAGAACAGCTGTTCGGCGCCATTATGGCCGTCTTCAAGTCATGGAACAACCAGAGAGCCATTGACTACAGAAAGCTTTACGACATCAAGGGTCTCCACGGAACAGCCGTCAACATCCAGACAATGGTTTTTGGAAACATGAACAACTCGTCAGGCACAGGCGTTGCCTTCACACGCAACCCCAACACCGGCGAAAGAAAATACTTCGGCGAATACCTTGTCAACGCACAGGGTGAAGACGTCGTTGCAGGCATCAGAACGCCGTCACCGATCGCCCACCTCAACGATGAAATGCCGACAGTCTACAAACAGCTCACAGGCGTTTTCGACACGCTCGAACACGAACAGAAGGACATGCAGGACGTCGAATTCACAATCGAAAACGGCAGACTCTTCGTCCTTCAGACCCGCTCAGGCAAGAGAACCGGTCAGGCAGCTGTAAAGATTGCCGTTGACATGGTCAAGGAAGGCATCATTGACAAGGACACCGCCCTCCTGAGAGTCAACCCGAACGACCTCAACCAGCTACTTCACAAACAACTCGACCCGGAATCAAAGAAGAAAGCAAAATCAGCAGCAAAGGGCCTTCCAGCCTCACCGGGCGCAGCAGTCGGACAGGTCGTTTTCACCGCTGAAGACGCAGTCACATGGACGGATGAAGGCAAGAAAGTAATCCTTGTAAGAGCTGAAACCTCACCGGAAGACGTCATGGGCATGTTCAAGTCCCTCGGCATCCTCACCTCGACAGGTGGAATGACCTCACACGCAGCCGTTGTTGGCCGTGGAATGGGCAAATGCTGCGTTGTCGGCTGCGGTGCACTGGTAGTCAACCAGAATACGAAATACTTTGAAATCAAGACTCCGGAAGGCGTCAAGAAGATAACCGAAGGCGAATGGATTTCACTCGACGGCGCAACCGGAGATGTCTACCTCGAAAAGCTCGGAACAACCGAACCGACCCTCTCAGGAGACTTCGGCGAATTCATGGGCTGGGCAGACCAGGCCAGGAAGATCGGCGTGAGAACAAACGCTGATTCCCCACACGACTCAAAGGTAGCAAGATCATTCGGTGCTGAAGGCATCGGACTTTGCAGAACAGAGCACATGTTCTTTGCAGAAGACAGAATTCGTGCAGTCCGCGAAATGATCCTTGCCGAAACGCTGGAAGGCCGTGAAAAAGCCCTCGCAAAGCTCCTCCCGATGCAAAAGGAAGACTTCACCGGCATCCTCGAGGCAATGCAGGGATTCCCTGTCACCATCCGCACGCTTGACCCACCGCTCCACGAGTTCCTCCCGCAGAAGGACGATAAGGAAGAAATCAAAGCCATCTCAAAAGAACTTGGCGTTTCAGAAGAGAAACTCATACAGAAAATAGAATCGCTCCACGAACTCAACCCGATGCTCGGCCACAGGGGCTGCCGTCTTGGAATCACATTCCCGGAAATCACCAGGATGCAGGCACAGGCAATCATGGAAGCTGCATGCGAACTCAAGAAGAAGGGGCTCGATGTCAAGCCGGAAATCATGATCCCGCTGGTTGGCGACGTTGCAGAGCTTGCAAACCAGAAGAAGATCGTTTTCGACGTTTGTGAAGCGACACAGAAAAAGTACGGCGTGAAGGTTGATTACATGATCGGAACGATGATCGAGGTTCCAAGGGCTGCCCTCACAGCTGACCAGGTTGCAACGGAAGCCGAATTCTTCTCATTCGGTACCAACGACCTCACACAGATGACGTTCGGATTCAGCCGTGACGACGTTGGAAAGTTCATCAAGGACTACATCGACAAGAACATCCTCGAAAAGGATCCGTTCCAGGTTCTCGATCAGGTGGGCGTTGGCCAGCTCGTGAAGATGGCCGTCGAAAAGGGTCGCTCAACAAGGAAGAACCTCAAATGCGGAATTTGTGGGGAACACGGCGGAGAACCCTCATCGGTTGAATTCTGTCACAGGACAGGCCTCAACTACGTTTCCTGCTCACCGTTCAGGGTACCGATTGCTCGCCTTGCAGCAGCACAGGCAGCCATCAAGGAGAACAAGGGCAAGTAATAAATGGCAGACCGCAACCGAGTGGTTGACGAGATAAGCGCCCGACTGCCGATTACAGATGTGGTCGGGCGTTATGTAAAGCTCAAAAAGGCCGGGAGAAACTATCTCGGCCTTTGTCCTTTTCATGCGGAGCGCACACCGTCATTCACTGTCTCTCCCGACAAGAACATGTTCTACTGCTTCGGCTGCAAGGCTGGTGGAGACGTGGTTTCTTTTGTCTCAAAGGTCGAAGGGCTGACGTATTTTGAAGCGCTTCAGCAGCTTGCAAAAGAAGCCGGTGTTGAGATTGAAAACATCAAGCGTGGGCCTGATCTTTCACGGGATTTTGAACTTGTGGAGTTTGTTCAGGGCGTGTTCAGGGATCAATTCAAAAAATCCTCGATTGCACAGGATTACGCAAACAAACGTGGCATGAAGCCTGAAACAATCGAACGGTTCCAGATCGGTTTTGCTCCGGCAAACGCTGATTATTTGGTGGCGATGTTAAACAAGGCAGGATACAGCCTCGAACTTGCAAGAAAACTCGGTGTTGTCTCCCAAGGCAACGATGGCTCCTACTTCTCCTACATGCGCGACCGCCTGACCTTCCCAATTTCAGACACTCGAGGCAGGGTGGTTGCTTTCGGCGGAAGGATAATCGGTGAAGGTGAACCAAAATATCTGAATTCTCCGGCAACCCCGATCTTTGAAAAGGGGAATAACCTCTACGGGTGGCAGCAGGCGAGACAGACCATCTCACAGCGCAGCAGGGCAATCGTCGTTGAAGGCTACATGGATGCCGTATCCATGCATCAGGCAGGTTTTACCGAAACTGTAGCTTCTCTTGGAACCGCATTCACGATCAACCAGGCCATGCTTTTGAGAAAACTTGGGGCTGATGCCTATCTGTTTTTCGACGGTGACCAGGCTGGAGAGAAAGCGACCGAATCGGCGATCAAAAACTGTTTTGCTGCCGGAATCGCTTGCAGGATTATCAGGCCAGATGGCGTAAAAGACCCTGACGATCAGGCAAAAGTGGGTGTAGATTCAGTAAATGCCGTCATTTCCAAAGCCGCTGAGCCAGTTGATTTTTTAATCCATCATTACCTTTCCCAGGAAACCATCCCTGATTCATCCACTGCAAAATCGAGGGTTACAAGAAAAGTTCGTGAGGTGCTGGCAACCACCAATGATAAGATAGTAATCGGGCAAGGTCTGGACAAGATTTCAAAGCTCCTTGGCATTCCAAGATCAAGCATTGATGATATTACCGAAATTAAACCGAAAACAAATTTAAGTGTCCAATCAGCCCGACAACAGTTTGAGCACAGGGTACTCAGGGCAATTTTAGCTGATAAAGACACAATCGCTTTTATTCGTCCATTTTTATTTGCACAATTTTTCCAGGATGAAATGTGCAGGAATTTCACAAAAATGTTATTGGATTATGATTTCGAACTGGATAAAATACAAAATTGCTTGCTTGATGATTCGACGGCAAGTGAGTTAAATTCATTTCTGGCAAAGCTTCTGGTGGAAGAGACTCCCGAAGAGGGCGATGTTCTATTGAAATCGCTCAGGCTGGAGTTGGTGAAATTTCGCCTGGAAGAGCTGCGGAGCAAAGAGATTGATCTTTTAACCAAAGATGAGCTGGAGGAGTATCTAAATCTTGAGAGGATACGCAACAAGATAACCAAAGATGGCGCAGAAAGAAACAGCTAAAGACAAAAAAGAGGAAGTGGCAAAGAAGGCAAAAGCCGTGACCCAGCCGCAGAAGACTGCAGCAAAGGGTAAAACGGCCGAAACCTCCGAACCGGCAAAGAC
>CAYYJO010000082.1:0-7352 GCA_964472265.1 uncultured Caldisericales bacterium
GATCTGCATCACCCGTGACGGCTACGTTTCAATTGCAGGCGTCATCTTCCCGTCCCGTGAAAAAGTGACCGAAGCCTCGGTGAAGGCAGTGATTTCAAAGCTCGAATCAGACGCATCCGGGCTTGACGTCAAATCGAAAGCTCTGGTAAAGGAGCTTGAACAACACAGGCAAGACCGAGACCAGACCTCATCAGACATCGATGGGTTGAGGCGAAAGATTCTGGATGTTTCAAACAGGATAGCTTCAATGAAGGCCAAGTCGGAATCTGCCAGAAAACAGGCTGAACAGAGACAGGCCGATGCTTCAAAACTCGAAGAGACGGCAAAGGCTCTGACAGCTGAAATTGCACGACTGGAATCTGACCGCGAAAGAAACTCGGCTGAACTTCAAAAAGCACTCGAGGCTGTCAGGGTCAAGGGCGCCGAACTTGCCGAATTTGACTCCCTGCGTCTGAAACGGCAGGAAGAAAACGTCCATGTAGAGCGGGCGATTTCCGAAGCCAGACAAAAACTGCTTGAGAGGCAAAAAGAGCTTGAGGACTGGAGCAGATCGGTTACAGACCTTGAAAGGGAAGCGCAAGCCAGTGCCAACAGGCTTGACGAATGCAGGGAATTGTTGAAATCCCTTGAAACCGAGTTGAGAAACCTCGAACAATCGATCATCGATTCAGAACGCACGCTCAACACTGCGAAAATGACCGTCATCCGAACCGAGAGGTTGGAAAAGGAAATCGCAGCCAAAAAGGAAGAGGTGCTCGCCTCTAGCGAAAAGCGCAACAATCTTGCCAAGGCTGTCAGGGGCAAACTCACAAGACTGAGCCAGGAGCTGCACCAGATCGAACTTGATGCCGTCGAAATAAAAGTGAAGCGTGAAAACACCATCACCCAGATAACTGATGCCGGCGGAACGCTGGACATGCCGATTGAATCAACCGACATTGAAGAGCTGAAGGCTGAAGTTTCCAACACAACAAGGCAGCTTGCCGAATACGGCGCCGTGAACATGAGCGCCAGGGACGATGCAAAATCGGCTGAGGAACGCCTGAATTTCATGAAGGGCCAGCTTGAAGACCTCGCCCAGTCTGAGGCAAACCTGAAATCGTCACTTGCTGAAGTTGAAACACGAATAAGAAACTCATTCGAAGAGCTTTACAGGTCGGTTGAACAACATTTCAGAAGGCTTGCCGATATTCTTTTCCCAGGCGCAATCGGAAACCTCAAGCGAATGTTTGCAGATTCAGGGGAAACTGAAGGTGTCGAGGTCGAATTCATGCTGCCTGGCCGCAGGCTCAAGGGACTCCATTCGCTCTCAGGCGGTGAAAAAACGCTTGGCGCTCTGGCTCTGCTGTTCGCCTTCTTCAAAACCAGAAGCTCGCCGTTTTGTATTCTGGACGAGGTAGATGCCGCCCTTGACGACAACAACATCGACCGTTTCACGCGCCTGCTCGATTCCGAAGCCCACGAAACCCAGTTTGTAATCATCACCCACAACAAGGAAACAATGAGGAATTGCGACGCCCTCTACGGCATCACGCTCGACTCCTCAGGTACTTCAAAAGTGGTTTCGGTCAAGCTTGACGCGCCTGCCTGAGAGCATATCATTTGAGCTGTGAGAGAGATTGAAAGAGCCAAACTCGTTGACCTTGTGGCAAACCTTTGCATCAGGGCCAACACCCATCTGCCTGAGGACATCGAGGGCAAACTCAGGGAATCTGCATCATCGGAAACTTCAGAACTTGGCAGGATTCTTCTTGCCCAACTGCTCGAAAACTCAAAACTTGCCAGGGAAACAGGGCTGCCAATCTGTCAGGACACTGGAATAGCCGTTGTTTTTGTCGAGGCAGGGAATGATGTTCACTTTGGCTTTGACCTGACTGAGGCGATAAACGAAGGTGTGGCCAAGGGTTACAAGGACGGCTACCTTCGAAAGTCAATGCTTGTCAATCCACTGGACAGAAAAAATACAGGCAACAACACGCCTGCAGTCATCCACTTTGAACCGGTTGTAGGCGACACCTTGAAAATCACCGTTTTGCCAAAAGGTGGCGGTTCGGAAAACGCAAGCAGAATCGCTATGCTCACGCCTGCACAGGGGGAATCGGGCGTCAAAGAATTTGTAACCGACACGGTCAGGCACAATGGCGCAAAATCCTGCCCTCCTCTGGTCATCGGCGTTGGCCTTGGCGGGTCTTTCGAGGAGTGTGCGTTCCTTGCCAAGAAAGCCCTGATCTCCGAGACTCCGCCCGAATTTGCGGAACTTGCCAGAGAAATTCTGGATTCATGCAATAAAACTGGCGTCGGAGTCAACGGTTTGGGTGGATCAACCACGGTTTTGGACGTCAAGATTTTATCAACCGGTTGTCATATCGCAATGATGCCTGTTGCAGTCAACATCTGTTGCCATGCCTGCCGGCACGCGGAAGGTGAATTGTGAAGATTGCCGAACCCTTTGACAAAGCGAAGTTTGCAGGGCTGAAACCCGGCGATCAGGTTGAGCTGACCGGCACAATCTACACAGCCAGAGACGCAGCCCACAAGAAGATTTTGGAATTGTCAGACGCAGGGAAGCCTCTTCCGTTCGACCTCAAAGGCGCAATCATCTACTACGCCGGCCCCTCTCCCGCACCTCCCGGTCGGCCGATAGGGTCGATAGGCCCAACAACCTCAGCAAGGATGGACGTTTTTGTGCCAAGGATGCTTGAGCTTGGGGTGGTTGCCACAATCGGCAAAGGCCCACGGTCGCCCGAAGTGGTCGAGGCCAACAGAAAGCACGGCGCAGTCTATCTCATCGCCCTAGGGGGTGCCGGAGCCCTGCTTGCCACGAAGGTCAAGGCCTGCGAACTGATAGCATTTCCGGAGCTTGGCCCCGAGGCAGTTTACAAACTGTTTGTGGAGGATTTCCCGGTGATTGTAGGATAGTAATCGTATTAGCGTTATATCAATTGTTTTGGCTTTAGACTAGTTAATCGGACTGCCCCAAAATTCCTTCAATAATATAACATAAATGTCTCATTTCTCAAGCTAAACCTCCATTGGCATTCCTTCAGATGTAGATGGAACGTGTTTTTGCCGACGCCATGTAACTACCTAAGGCTTCTTTTTGCATATTACCGAACGACTTTATCCTGTTGATGTGGTTTGGTTTCAATACGAATTTATTGTTGCAGTCAGACAAGGCCTTTGTTCGTGGTTAACCCTGAAGTGTTTTTCATATCCAATATCATCGAGTTTTTATTGTATTGGTTCTGTGCTGATAGTGCAAAAATCCTTCATTCCATTGTATTCAGCTGTGACAGTTGTGATACTGCATCCTTGAGTCATCGTAAAAAAGATGGCCGAACCTTGTTTTGGGTTCAAGCTACCACAAGGATTTACCGACCAGTTTATATTAGGGGGTGGTGGATTTTTTGGATTGCCACTGGCATCATATACCACTGCTTTCAGAATTAATGATTGACCAGGGAGGACTTTATTTGTAGGGCAGTTGATAATTTCAATTTTTTCTTTACCACCACCTACATCAACTATAAACGCGGCCTCGGGCAATAGCGTTGTGTCCCAGAATGTTTCTTCGTATGGGCCAAATGACCCGTCTTCGCAAACAATCCTGGCTCGCCACCAATATTTACCTGGATCAAGTGATGGTTTTACACTGGAGACAAGGCCATTTCTGTCAGTCTCAAGCATGTTTATTACTGTTTGGATAC
The DNA here is from genome assembly GCA_964472265.1 of uncultured Caldisericales bacterium. Classification (GTDB taxonomy): domain Bacteria; phylum Caldisericota; class Caldisericia; order JAAYUI01; family JAAYUI01; genus JAGNLA01. The sequence continues at coordinate 3,708 of CAYYJO010000082.1, forward strand.
CTTCCATGTTCTCATAAAGTATTTCAAATGCAACTATCTGGTTCGGGCTATAAACGCATGAATCTAGCTGTACATCGTTACCGCCGACAATTGCACCAATTGGTATTGACAAGCCAGTGCTCAAGTATTTCTGGTCAGCACACCAAGGTTTTAAATAACACTCTGATGTTCCTTCGAGGCTCATTGAAGGGTCGCCGAAAAGCATGAGTTCGTAAAAAATGTATCTATAAGTCATTTCCGACTTAATCTCTTGATAGTTGTTATCTTTGGCAAGCGACAGGGCTTTTCCTATCTCTAATGCTCCTTCACTAAACAATGCTTTGTAAATGGAGGTTTCAAATTTTTGCGATAGTGTAGATATAAATTGATTCTCATCGCATGGCCAATACCAGCCATAAAATGTGTTACCGATATATGCAAAAGGCCCACCATTCAGTTTATTCATCATTTTTTCAGCAATGCACTCCTTGCCAACAAATTGCGCAGTGCAGCATGCAACGGTTGAAAAAAGGTAGTATGAACCATAATTGTTCAGTTTGTTTACATCGTTAATGGAGAAGAAATTGAAACCGTTTTGGTTGTAGAATCCGTCCCAGTTCCCATGGCATACCATCTGGTTGATTTGCGGCTTTATCATGTTGATCTTCGAGGATATAAAACCTGGATTGAAAAAACTTGTGCTGTCATAGAAAGGTAGTTTTGCATATGCAGATGGAAATATGCTATTTTTCATATAGTCAAAAAGCCAGCTTGCTTTCGTGCAATCGTCAGGATCAGCTCCGAACTGAACTATTTTTTTATTTATAGAAACATTTTTATTTTTGGATATGAATGCCTGCATATCACAAGGGTTCAAGCCTACCGGCGCTCTTCCGACATAAACATCAGCGTCCAGATCGACATCATCATCCATCTCGAAGGACATCTCACCGAAGATGCTGTTGCCATTCCCATCCCAGGTTCCATCCAGACAGCTGTAGTATGTGTCACAAGCTATCATATCGCCAAGCATTGGGATCATTCTTGTTGGTATGAACTCGTCGTTGCCTCCAAGAAGCACATATTTGATGTCCCATTTTATCATTGCTCTTCTGATAAAAGTGCGGATTCTTTCAGGAATATCCCTGCCAATATTTTTGGAATCGGACAGAATATTTTCCAAAGGATAGCACAAGGTTTTGTAACCCTGGGATGTTCTCCAGGCTGCATAATCTGCAAAATCGTTGTCCATTCCATCTTCAAAGCCGATGAAGTGTTCTGGTGAAATAATCACCATATCAAAGCGCTTTTTGTCATTTCCAATGCCAGGATCTTCTGGTGGCGCTGGTGGTGGAGGGCATTCTATCATCTGGATTGTGACATCAAACATCTTGTTGAAAACAAGATGTTTTTGGACTGGATTGTATTGAATTGGGTAGAGGTTCACATATACCTTTTTACCGTTTCTGTGGGATTCAACAGATTCCACAAACTTGACTGAAGGGAAAAATGCGTCACGGTTATATATGCGAGGGTCTGGCGGCGTGTATGTGAATTTATCGGTTTTCAATGATGGCCTGATTGGATTTTGGCACGGTACAATGCGCAAATCGCAACACCTTACAAACTCCTCCTTGCAGTTTACCTTCACACATGAAAAGCATTTTCCATTTGGAATCTCAAACATCAGCTGGTAGTAGGGCAGACTCGGTTCCCCTGCTTTTCCGCCATTCGTACACCCATCAACGGTGACAGTGTCAAATGTTACGCTGTAATTGCCAGTGTAGATTGTTATTTGATCCAGTTTATAACTTTCGAAGGCGACTTTGGTGTTGATTTCCGGGGCTGTCAGGGCTGTGGCTTTGTTCAAACCTGAAGATTGATTGCCATCATTCAGCCCAATTGGAGAAAAAACAAATGTTAACGCCAGGAACAACAAAAAAATGTGTTTCTTCATGTCCATCACCTACTATGGCACCACTATGACAGCTTTAGGCACTGAGTCAACCATGATAACAACCTCTTCCCCTTTGTACTCAAAAGTTGTAAACAAATGCGCAGTTACCAATATTATTGTACCCACAGGAGCATTGCAGTTGACTGTCAGGGTGCCGTCCATGGAAATTTGGGCGAAAGCATAACTTGGTGTGTCAAGAGTGTATGTAATCTGATCGTTGAATTCCGGCCTTACGCTCGGACAAGCGTCCATAAGGACAGCGTCAAATTTCAGCTTGCAGCACCGCTGAACCGGAACTGGTGCTGGCACACCTGATCTTGGAGTCAATATCAGGGCAAAGGGGCCAGCCTGGCAATCAGCATTTGGATCTGTTATTGTGCAGCAGCCATAAGAGTAGATTGTACCGCTATTTGATGCAAAATACAGCCTCTGATAGGCTATCGCAATCGAGGTAAGTTTGTTTGTTGGCGTTGCCGGTGCAATAGGTATTGCGATATTATTTTTAACGGCACCATTTTCTGCGTCCAATATCATCAGCCTGTTGGTCGTAGTAAAATAAACCCTGTTTTGTGATATTGAAGGCGAGGAGTTCAAGCCATCAAAGGTTGTTGTGTTTGTTCTTGCCCAAAGCCGTGTTCTCGCATTTTCAAAAAGCTTGTAAACAATTCTGTTTGATGTCCCAACGTATTGCCTTGAATCCGGGTATGAAAGTGTTGCCTTCGGCTGGACAGCAGGGCATGTAACAACATTGCTGCTTGGGATGGTATTTATTATTTGTTTTCCATTCCAGGCGTTCATAGCCATCAACCTGCCATTGGTATAATATAAATAGTCATTGTCATATACGATTGCAGATGGGTATCCAGTTTTTGCAATTGACAAAGGCCAGCCAGGTATTAATTTGCCATTGTCCATATTTAGCGAATAGATAAACCCATTGTCTGTTGTAAACCAAACTTTTTTATAGCCAACTGTCGGTGAAGCGCTAATCGAGTTCTTTGTGTCATAACTCCATAGCATCGCACCGGTTCCTGCATCAAAACAATACATTTTCCCAGATTTTGAACCAACATAAACTTTGTCTTCAAGGATTTTGGGCGATGATGATATGCTTCCCAAAGTGACTGCTTGCCAGAGAATCGTGCCTGTCTCCAGATCTAAACAATACAAAATTCCAGCTGTGGATGCAATGTAAACATTTCTATTGTACAGGTTAGGACTTGATACAAACTGCCCTGTAAGTACTGCTACCCAAATGGGAGGGGTTGTGGCAGGTTGATTGTATGCGTTAAGGCAAATCACTTGCCCACCTGTTGTGCCAAAAACTACTTTGTTTCTGTCAACAGAAGGGGGAGAGGTAATCTTATCATTTGGTGATAATGGAGCCATAGTATAAGCCCAGATTTGTTCTATGTTATCGCAGGGAGGCGCGCAATAATCATCGGTGAAGGCGGTATTAAAATTGTCGTGTCGGTACTCAGGCCAGTTGCAATCCGTGCAATCATCACAAATCCGGTCACAAAAGTCGATAAATGGTCTTGAAGTTGTAATCTCAGGCGCTGTATAAGAGATAAAAGGGGTCAGTAGAATCAGAACAATAAGCAATATCTTCTTCATTATGTTGCACTCCATCCAATATTAGAATTAATTATATTATATACCAAGGTCAAGGTATATCTTAACAAATATTTTGAATAATACATATATTT
>CAYYJO010000083.1:0-6790 GCA_964472265.1 uncultured Caldisericales bacterium
CCGTTGAACCGGATGACCTTGCCCGCGAAACCGTTTACCTCAAGGAAGTCTTTGTTGCGCTCATCTGCTGCCCTTTCACGGGTCGGTATCCTCTTGAAATTGATGGCCATCAGTGACCTCCTTTCGACTGCCAGAGAGTCAGTGAATCCTGCTCCAGTTTCTTGAAAATGCTCAATCTGCTCATCAGTTCGTCGAAATCGACTTCATGACCGTCAAAGTCCGGGCCTTCAACGCAGCCAAACTTGGTTTTCCCACCAACAGTCAGCCTGCAGGCTCCACACATGCCGGTTCCGTCAACCATGATCGGGTTCAGGGAAACGATTGTCTTGATTCCAAACGGCTTTGTTGCCTTCGATACTTCGCGCATCATGATGACGGGGCCGACACAGAAGACCACATCAATCTTTTCGCCCTTTTCCATCATTTCTTTCAGCGGATCGAGGACAAGTCCCTTTCTTCCGTAGGAGCCGTCGTCGGTGGTTACAATCAATGAATCACAGATGCCTTTCATCTCGTTTTCAAAGAAAAGCAGCTCTTTGTTGCGGCTTCCAATGATTCCAATGGTCTCAAGCCCTCTGGCCTTGCAACCCTTTGCAATCGGCACAATCTCGGCGATTCCAACTCCACCAGCCACCACGACAGCCTTTTTCCATCCTTCTTCAAAATGGGTCGGCGTTCCGAGAGGCCCAATGATGTCGGCAATCGAGTCGCCCTGGTTCTTGTCGTGCAGCCTGTAGGTTGTTGTACCAATGGCCTGGACAACAATCGTGATGGTTCCCTTGTCGGGGTCTGTTCCAGCGAGCGTGAGAGGGATTCTCTCACCGTTTTCATCAATCCTGATCATGACAAACTGGCCGGGCTTGGCTTTCTTGGATAGAAGCGGAGCGTCAAAGACATACTTGCAGATCCTGTCTGCCAGGTCGGCTTTCTCAATAATCCTAAACAATTCCAGCACCCCCTAGGTAGTGTAGCATACAATTAACCAGTATAAGGATGAGTCAAGATCAAACCATACAATTTTTTCACCTTGATAATGTTTGGGATTGGGGTTATCAATTCCTTTAATAGCCAGTCGGGGGAGCAAAAATTTGCGTTCATATCTTTTTAAAACCATTGACTTAACCAGCATCAAAACTAAAATCATCACATGAGAAAAGCCATTCATTCCATCCTTGCAATTGTTCTGTGCCTTTCAGGCATCATGTTCGTCAGATCAGGTGAAATCAGGGAATATCCGCTTATCGCCATATCGGTGAAGTTCTCCGATCAGACAAACAGACATGATTTCTCATGGGTGCAGGATCAGCTTTTTGGTCAGGGAGACCAGAGCCTCAATGAGTTTTATTGGCAGTGCTCATCAGGTCGAGTCAGAGTGGTTCCTGGAAAATTTGGTGGCTTAAACTGGTATCAGGCCGAGAAACCTCTCAGCTACTACGCCGAAGACACCAAGGACAACTTCGATATCCGGGCTTACGAGCTGATAAGGGAAGCCATCACAAAAGCCCTCGACAATGGCCTCAATCCCAAGGACTACGAGTTCTATGACCCAGAATGGGAAGCCACCTACAGTCAGGCATGCATCATCGTGACCGGCGACCAGGAAGGCTACCAGAACTTTCCAAGATCAGACGCTTTCTGGCCTCACGCCTCGGCAATAGAAGTGAATTACAAGGGCGAGAGCTACCTCTTCAGATACTTCCTAGCCTGTGAAGGTTTGACCGATACAAGCACCGACCTCAACCTTGCCTGGACTTCTGCACACGAGTACGGGCATGTCATGGGTCTATGGGATCTCTATGACTACGGCTGCGGTGGCCCTTTCGGAACCCATTGCACCTATCCGGTCACATATTATGACATCATGGTCGCCCGACACAGTGGGCAGGGAATGCTTGGCTACCACAGGGAAAGACTCGGCTTTATCAAACCGTTCGAGGTGACCGAATCAGGCGAATATACACTTAAGCCAATAACAACCAACGACAGCAAGAGCTATCTGAAGGTCTGGATTCCGGGAACAAGGGAATACCTTGGCATTGAGTACAGAAAACGTGAAGGAATCGACTCTTTCTGGACTGGCATACCATCAGAGGGCGTCATAATCTCGAGAGTCAGCGACGATCCAAGGTATGGCAAAGAAATGAACAGCGGCGAGGATGGATATTTCTTGCTCGAAATACTCAATCCGGGAAAAACCAAATGGCACGAAAAAGCTGCATACTCAATCGAATCTGGCCAAACCGTCGCCTCTGCCAAAACCAGCCCTTCGACCATGCCCTACAACCCAGACTACACCGGCACCGTAAAGGTCGAAGTGATTTCAAAGCTTTGCGACACAGTGACTGTCAGAGTAACATTTGCCCCAAGGGAAAAGGTTCAGTTCTCCCTCAACACCGACAGGGTTTTTGTTGGCAGGCTTCACAAGTCAGAGATGAAGATGCTTGCTATAAACAGAAGCGACTTCCCCATCTCGCTCAAAGGTGCGAATTGCGAGCTTGAGCAACCTGTTTCACTTGAACCAGGAAAAATAGAGGACATGACCCTCGGCATCGAACTGCCATCCGAAAACATACCAAAAACCATCAGCGACGGCGAGATAACACTTGAGTCCGAAAACCAATACCACAAAATAAAAGTCGTCTATGTAAACATCATGCTGGTGCTGGACAAAAATCATGATGGCACGGTAACAGCCGACGAGGTTGAAGCGGTTGCGAAAGCAGTAGGCAAGCAGAGAAAACCGGGGCAGGACTACGATTTTGATGGAAGCGGAAAGATCGATATGGGCGACTTGATGATCGCTTCAAAGTATGTAGGATTTACACAGAGATGATATTGAAATTCCTTGCTGCTTCGACTGCATTTGTGGTTATGATGGCAATGGCTCCCATGAGCATGCGCTCACAGGAAGAAACCATCATTGACAGTGAACTGATGCTGGTTTCACCTGGACAAACAGTGGACTGGTCCTTTTTGGTTCCCGTTCAGGACAAAACGCTTGTCAAAGGCTCACTCATATTCGACGAAACCACAAAAGATTCCGTGTGGTCGGCTCAAGGATGTATAGGCGGATACTGCTTCATGAACGAAGGTGGCCCCGGGGAGCCGGTTTCTGGTGACCTGGAATGCCAGCTAAGGCTTTTTGTGCCCAATGATTTTACGGGAGAAGGCAAGACTGCCCAGATTTCCTTGAGACTTCAAAACGAATCCGGCCAGATGGGTGTGGCAAATCTGAGTGTTATGTCAGTAAAACCATTCAAGGCCAACTTTGTGGCCGGTGAAAAACCCATCCTTGTCTCTGAAGTGAAGATGGAAAACTGCCTGCCAGTGAAGACCGAATCCGAACACACCGTGGTTTCCAAGACAGCTCCAACCATCATCAAAGGCAGCATGATGATCCCATTCAGGATTCTTGGTGAAATCGTCGGAGCAGAGGTCGGATGGAACGCAAACACGAACGAGGCAAGCTACACTCTTGGCCCAAAGAAAGTAGTCCTCAGAAAAGAGATCGGAAAGGCCAGGATCATTTTCAGCGGTTTTGAAAAATCCATCGAAGTAAAGCCACCACCTGCAAACGTCAATGGCAACATTATGGTTCCACTCAGATTCGTCACCGAAGCGCTTGGTGGAGCAGTCGCCTGGGATGCACCAACCAAAACGGCGACCATCCAGTTCCCTGGATGTAGAAAATGATACCATTTGGAAATATTTTTAATTGTGTGTTTGATTTACATTCCAGCTGTTTCAGGCTATAAAGATTCCTCCAATTAAAGGTGAATCATGGATAAAAACGATTATGGACTCAATGAAAAACTGAGATTGACAAAGCAGAGGAGAGTAATCCTCGACATCCTCCGTTCCACAGACACTCACCCAACCGCAGACTGGGTTTACACCCGCGCACGAAGACAGATCAAAAATGTAAGCCTCGGCACTATTTATCGCAATCTTGGCCTGCTCGCCAAAGAGAATCTTGTAAAAAAATTCGACTTCGGGTTTGGTTTTGCAAGGTTTGACGGCTGCATGGATCAGCATTCTCACCTCGTGTGTGACAACTGTGGCGCAATCATCGACCTGCCGGTAGAAAACAGCCCTGTTGACCTTGCAAACATTGAAACCAGAACAGGTTTTTCTATCTCAGGTTTTGAAATCGAAATTCACGGCATCTGTCCAAAGTGCAAGGCGGACGGATCGAGCAAGATGTAACAAATCTACTTTCAGGAGCCAGCGATGGAGTCAACCATTTCCGACAACGCAAGGGTAGTGTTGGAGAAGAGGTATGTGGCAAAGGATGCAAACGGAAAACCGATAGAAACGGTCACTGGTCTGTTTGAGAGAGTTGCCAAGGCGATCGCAGAAGGTGACCTGAAATTTGGCTCAAGCCAGGAAAAATATCAGAAAACCAATTCCAGATTTCTTGAAATGATGCTGAATCTGGAGTTCATGCCAAACTCACCGACACTGATGAATGCTGGCAGGGAACTTGGGCAGCTCTCGGCGTGTTTTGTGTTGCCGGTAAAAGATTCAATCGACTCAATATTTGACGCAATCAAACACACGGCCATGATCCACAAATCTGGCGGTGGAACAGGCTTCTCGTTCACAAACCTCAGACCCAAAAATGACATCGTTGGAACAACAGGCGGAGTTTCTTCAGGCCCGGTCTCGTTCCTCAAGGTCTTTGACGCAGCAACCGAAGCAATCAAGCAGGGCGGAACAAGAAGGGGAGCCAACATGGGCATCCTCAGGGTCGACCACCCTGACATTCTCGAATTCATTAAGTGCAAGTCCGAAGACAAGACAATCAGCAATTTCAACATCAGCGTTGGAATCACCGAATCCTTTATGGAAGCAGTCGAGCACGACCTCGAATATTCACTGGTAAATCCAAGGGGCGGCGGTGAAGTTCAGAGATTGAATGCCAAGGAAGTCTTCCAGCTGATCGTTGATATGGCATGGAAAAACGGCGAACCTGGCATCGTTTTCCTGGACAGGCTCAATCGCGACAACCCAACACCAACCATCGGAAAAATCGAAGCAACCAACCCATGTGGTGAACAGCCCCTCCTCCCATACGAAGCCTGCAACCTTGGTTCGATCAACCTTGTCAAGGTTGTGGCCGATGGAAAGATCGACTGGGACAAACTCAGGTTGCTTGTTCACGATTCGGTTCACTTCCTCGACAACGTCATCGAGGTCAACAAATATCCGCTTCCCGACATAGCAAGAATGTGTCAGGAGAACAGAAAGATCGGCCTTGGAGTGATGGGTTTTGCCGACATGCTGTTCCTGCTTGGAATCCCTTACGATTCGCAGGAAGGTGTGGATTTAGGCGCAAAAGTCATGCAGTTCATCCAGGACGAGGGCAGGATCGCTTCTCAGGAACTGGCAAAAGAGCGAGGCCCGTTCCCGAACTTCGCAGTTTCAATCTTTAAAGATGGCGTGCCAGTCCGTAATGCAACCATCACAACAATCGCCCCAACCGGAACAATCTCGCTGATCGCCGGTGCATCGTCAGGAATCGAGCCGGTTTTCGCCATGAGCTACATCAGAAACGTCATGGACGGAAAGCATTTCTACGAAACCAACCACATCTTTGAGGAAGAGCTAAAAAAACGAGGTCTTTTCTCTGATGAGATGCTGGAAAAAATTTCATCCCACGGAACAATCACCCACATGCCGGAAATACCGGAAGACATGAAGAGGGTTTTCGTCTGTGCCCACGATATAAAACCAATCTGGCACGTCAAAATGCAGGCAGCGTTCCAGGGAGCAACTGACAACGCCGTCTCCAAAACCGTCAACTTCCCCAACAGTGCCACAAAGGAAGAGGTTGCGGAAGTCTACATGCTGGCCTACAAGCTGGGCTGCAAGGGTGTAACAATCTACCGCGATGGCAGCCGCAGTGAACAGGTTCTCAACATCAAGGAAGTCAACAAGGAAGTGAAGGAGAAGCAGGAGCCACAAATAAAGCTGGTTCCAATCGCTCCGCGCCAGAGACCGGAAGTGACCCACGGCTCGACATACAGGATAAAAACCGGCTGTGGCAATCTTTATGTAACAATCAACAACGACGAGCAAGGCATCTGCGAAGTCTTCGCCACTATCGGCAAATCCGGTGGTTGCGCAGAAACCCAGAGCGATGCAGTTGCAAGACTCATCTCACTGGCTTTAAGGGCTGGAATTGAGACCAAATCAATCATCAAACAGATTCGTGGCCTCAGATGTCCTGCTCCAAACTGGAGCCAGCATGGGCCAGTTTTCTCCTGTCCAGACGCAATCGCACAGGCAATCGAGCTTCACCTTGAGGCGATGCCAAAAATAGAGTTCTCGCCGTCAATGTTCACACCAGACGATCCGGTGGAGGAACCGCACGACGATGACGATGAAACCAACATCTTCGGCCTCAACCCACAGTGCCCCGAATGCGGCTCGATGCTGGAATTTGTGGAAGGATGCGTGGTTTGCAAATCATGCGGGTACAGCAAATGCAGCTAAACATAAAAAAAATTGTCGCAATCATGGCGGTTCTGATCCTTGCTTCATGCGGTGAAGTTGCCCAGCCGACGAAAAACGTGATCAAGATTGAAAACGGCGTTGTAAAAACAAAGTATTTCATTATTACCCTCCCCGACAACTGGCGCGTTGCAACCAGCGAAACAACCGAGGTCAGGGACTCGTATTATCCTGATCAGCTCAAGCCACTTCAGCGTTTTCAGGCTTACGATCCAAACACCTTCACAAAAAATGTCGAAATCGGCATCTACAAAAAAGAACCGCCAGCTTTCAA
>CAYYJO010000084.1:0-6636 GCA_964472265.1 uncultured Caldisericales bacterium
AAATAGTTCAATAAGTGGGAATCAAAAAACCGGAGGCTAGTACTCCGGTTTTTCATTTTGAGAGAAACCTGTGTCCTGTTTTCTGCCTTCCATCCGCTCTTTCACCCGTTTTTCAAAACCGTGGTCGGATGGTGTGAAGAACTTTTTCCCCTTGAGTTCATCGGGCAGATAACCTTGAGTCGTGAAACCTGCGGGGAAATCGTGGGGATACTTGTAGCCAACGCCATAACCCATTTCTTTTGCACCCCTGAAACTTGCGTTTCTGAGGTGGAGTGGAACTGATGGCGTAGACGTTTCAACGGCTTTGTTTGCATTCCAGAGTGCCGCAGCCGTTGAATTGCTCTTTGGCGCCTGGGCGAGGTAGATGGTTACCTCTGAAAGGATCAAGCCAGCTTCTGGCATTCCAACCTGATGACAGGCCTGGAAGCCAGCGTTGGCCATCAGCAGTCCCCACGGGTCGGCAAGACCGATGTCCTCGGCAGCCAGAATCACAAGCCTTCGTGCGATGAAAAGTATGTCCTCGCCTGATTGCAGCATCCTTGAAAGCCAGTAAACCGCAGCGTCGGGATCCGAACCTCTGATGCTCTTGATAAACGCTGAAATGACCTGGTAATGTTCGTCGCCGGTTTTGTCGTAGGGGAGGCGTTTGAGTCGCTCACCGGTTGGAATTTCCAGCTTTTCACCGCTGACAGCGACGATGTCTTCCAAAAGGTTCAGAGCCGACCTTGCATCTCCACCAGCGTTGGCAATCACGAAATCTTCGACGTCTTCAGGCATCTCAATTTTCCTGCCGTCGAAGCCTTTGGGATCGGAAATTGCCCTTCTGATGATGGTTCTGATGTCGTCATCGGTCAAAGGTTCGAGCCTGAGCACCCTGACCCTCGAGAGCAACGGGCCAACGACCTCAAAGTAAGGATTTTCCGTGGTTGAACCGATTACAGTCACTTCGCCGGATTCGACTTTTGGGAGGAGAAAATCCTGCTGGGACTTGCTCCAGCGGTGGATTTCGTCGATGAAAAGGATTGGTTTTTCGACACCCGCCAGCAACTGACGGAGTGCTGGAATGCCGGTTGAGACAGCATTAATGTTTAGTATCGGCCTTGAGGCGTTTTGGGCGATAAGATGCGCAAGTGTGGTTTTGCCTGTTCCGGGCGGGCCCCAGAGGATCATGGAGGAAACCTTGCCGGCAAGTGCATTTTTAATCACGGTGTTGCCCATGAGCTTGGTTTGGCCGACAAAATCAGCCAGAGTTACCGGTCTCATGCGATATGCAAGCGGTTCAGTCATGTAAGGATTATAGCAGGAAACTCGAGGTGAAAAAGTAGCTTCAGTCCTGATCAGTCTCCGCGTACTCCTGCCTGAGGTTTTCAACCAGCTGGGCGACCGGGATGATCTCGGTTGCACGGTAGGCGTTTGCGCCGGCAAAAGCGAAGCCAAGGCTCATCTGGCCTTTTTTTGCGTGCATGAGGGCAAGGCCGATGCAGTAAGGGCTGTTGATCCTGTCGCACGTGGAGATGCAGTGGTACGGGCATTTGTAAGGTATCATCTGCCCGTGGGTCACTTTTTCGATGAAGCTGTTGTAAATGGCACGTCCGGGAAGTCCGACAGGACTTTTGATGATGACGATGTCCTCTTTTTTTGAGGTCAGGTAAGCCTGCTTGAATGTGTCGGAGGCGTCGCATTCGTTTGTTGTGACAAACCTTGTGCCCATCTGCACTCCTGAGGCTCCAAGCTTCATGAATGCGTCGATGTCTGCGCCAGTGTAGATTCCGCCGGCTGCGATGACTGGGACATTTCTGCCTGTTTCAGACTCAATTCTTGCTGCTTCCTCAACGATTGGCGGGAAGATTTTTTCGAGGGCATATTCGGGATCAGTCAGCTGTTCGTTTGAAAAACCAAGATGGCCGCCGGCTTTTGGGCCTTCGACCACGACTGCATCTGGAACGTAATTGTATTTTTTCAGCCAGGTTCTTGTGATCAAACTCAGGGCTTTTGCTGATGAGACGATTGGAACAAGTTTTGTTTTGAGCGAACCTTCGAGGTACATCGGGAGGTTGAGCGGCAGTCCAGCACCTGTGAAGATGAAGTCGACGCACTCTTCAATGGCAGTTCTCACCATGTCGCCAAAGTTTGAGAGAGCACCTAAAACATTGATGCCAACGAGACCTTTTGACTGTTCACGGAACTTCTGTATTTCGCGCCTCAAAGCCCTGATGTTGGCCTCAAGGAAGTTTGTGTTGAAGTCGGGTTCAAACATTCCAATGCCGGCAGTGGCAATAACGCCAATTCCGCCTTGGTTTGCAACGGCACTGGACAATCCGGCAAGCGAGATTCCGACACCCATGCCACCCTGAATGATGGGCAGGCGTGCCTCAAGATTGCCGATAACGAGCGATTTGAAAGATTTATAGGCTATTTTGGGCCATCCTTCTGACCAAAATTTGCGGATATCAGCCCAAACGTAGATGCTTCTGAGCGGTAGACGCACTGATATTTTCCTTCACCTCTTGTTTCAGGCAAGGAAACTTGGGTGAAATAATGAGAATTTTTAGCGAAAACCCTTAATAGACCAAAGCTGGTTCCGTAAAAAATTAAAATATCTTTTTGTTGGCAAGCCGTGGATGGGCGAAACCTACTGTTTTGGCGACCAATACCCGCCACGGTGATGAAATCTAGCTGAAATGGTATTTGAAGACGTATCTGCCGTTTTTCTCAATGGTTTCAGCAATTTCTGCCTTCGATACCCATTTTTTGAAAAATCTCACGCATCCTTCAAAAACGCCAAGATGGAAGTCTGGATCAAGCTTTGAGGTTGTAATGACTGTGGCTTCGTTGTCTTTTACCTCTGCAACTTCGTAGTACCCGGCATCAGAACCACGGTTTGAATCAAGATAGGCCTTGGCAAAGAACTCGTTTGTGGACTTCAGATCAGGGACACCGTCGAAGGATTTGAAAAGCTCCTGAAGCTTTGGAACAATCCTTGTCCCAACAATTCTTGCTCCCTGCGCAGTTCCCTTCTCTTTCAACGCTTCCATGTACCGGTTGAAAACCTTCTGGTCGATCCAACCGCCCGGGAACAAGCTCATGAAGTCAACGCCACAGTTTTTTCGGCAATGCTCCCTGTAGTTATCCCCAACCAGTCCATCAGCCATAAGAAGAAAATCGGTTCTGATTTCGGCCATCACAGCTCCTTAACAAATAAGATTAATACAATAAGGATAATTTTTAAAAAAATCATAAAAAGAAAACCTGGTTTAACATATATGAGAAACATCATTACCCAAAAGCTATCAAAACAAATCAACAATCGCTCTGGCACGGCAATGCCAGCTGGTTAAATGAGCAGCTTGAACCAGAGATGAAGGCTAAATCAACTCGGATCCCAAACCACTTTGATCTCTTTGGTTTTCTGATCCCACTCGACCTTTGCGCCGAACGGCTCGGAGATGAAGCGTAAAGGCACAAGGGTTCTGCCATCCACGATAACGGGCGGTGAATCCAGCGGTTGTTTGTTTCCGTTGACCATGGCGTAGTTTTTGCCAAGCCACAGCTGGAACTTCATCTGGTGCCTGTAGATGGTAATTTCTTTGGTGTTTTTGTCCCAGTTGACCTTGCAGCCAAAAGACTCCGAAATGAAACGGATCGGAACCATTGTTCTGCCGGAAATGAGCTTTGCAGGAACGTCGAGTTTTACGGGAGAACCGTTTATTGAGGCGTCCTTGTTGTCAATTACGAGCTTGAGAACTATGCCCTTGTCGGTTTTGATCACAACGTTGAGCGATGCCTGCTGGCACATGGATTCATCCATGTCAAACCTCATGCTTCCGCCGAATGTGTCGCCGGTTGGAAGAGCTGATGAGGAGATCGTCACTTTGAAAACCTGTTCCGGGCTTGTCGAATTGAATTCTGTTGGCTCAACCTCGATCCATGCCTGGAGTGGCCTGATTGTTCCCTTTGTCGGGATACCCTGGTAGTGGATTTTGAACTCAAGCGTTTTTGTAGAACCTCTGGGAACGTAGCCAAAATCAAGCATGTACGGCTCAAGTTTCAGACATTGTACGGCGTCCTTTGAGATGGTGACAGTGACAGGAACAGCGACCCAGGCTTTGTCGAACTCAATTTTCATTGTGCACTTGAACGAATCACCCGGCTTCATGTTGTTTGTGTCGGCGTTTACTGCAAACCTTGCAGAGTCGATCCAGATTGTACCGGTTGCAGGATTTGCCGAAAGTTTTGGACAGTCAAAGGTTACTTTGTAGTCAAGGTTTCTCCCGATCAGGTTTTCCATGTTCACATCAACCTTGGCTATTGTCCCAGGTGGAACGTTGTTGAAAATAACAGGATTCGGAGTAACTCTGATGAAATCTTTTACAGTAACTGTCGTCTCAGCCTTCACATCCTGATAGGTTGCGACAATTTTTGTGATACCTGTCTTAAGACCGGTGAAAACTCCGTTTTGGTCAATGGTTCCAATGGTTGGGTCGGCAACGCTCCAGACCGGCTTGATTAATGGAATTGCCTCTCCTGTGTTCAATTTTCCTGATGCTGTGAAACTTTCTGTTGCGTTGACGCAAACAACAGTATCTTGTGGCGCAATCGTTATTGATGAAACCTTTTCATCTTCACCCTTAAGACATCTGATTGTGCCATCTTCGCAGCCGTAGAAAATCATGTTTTGAGAGATCGACGGAGCTTTGACCGAGGATTTTTCCGGCTGGTTGAAGACCGTTTCGCCGGTGTCGGCCTTTTTCATGAAAAAGCCGTTTTTGCTGGTTCCAAAATAGATGTTGCCTGCACAGTAAACAACCTGTGAGTATGAACCTTTTTCAAGGTTGTCTTTCCACAGCTCCTTGCCTGTTTTTTCCGAGATGGCATAAAGGTGATCCTCAACAGAGGCAAAAACCATTCCTCCGCCAACGCACGGGTCTGACCAGATGCCGGCATCAGCTTTGTATTTCCAAACTTCCTTGCCATCTTTTGCATCCAGGCAGTAGAAAACGGACTCACCGCTCATCGTGCATCCGACAAAAACCTTCCCATTGTCATAAGCAAGACAGGATTCGATGATTCCGCCAAGCTTGACTTCCCAGACGGATTCCCTGCTTATAGGATCGACGCAATAAACCGTGCCTTCGTGTTCGGCAATGAAAATCCTGTAGTCGGCAATGATCGGGGTTGATGTGACTGGGCCGACTTTCATTTCCCAAACTCTTCCGCCAGTCTGAGGATTCAGACAATAAAGCCTTTCATCCCTTGAACCGATGAACAGCCAGTCATCCTTGACCATTGGCGAGTTGAAGATGTAGAGCTCGGTTCCAAACGCCCACTTGCGTTTGCCGGTGATTTTGTCGAAGCAGTAAGCTTTTCTGTCCCATGAACAGATATATACGTTTGTATCGTCGATGCATGGAGTTGAGTAGACTGAACCGCCGATTGTCTGCTCCCACTTGATGCTGCCGTTTGAGGTGTCGATGTTGTAAAAGACATTCTTGAACGTGCCAAAATACATGTTTTTGCCATCTACTGCTGGCTGGGAGAGCACCGGTGAAGGAAGCATGGTGACCCAGTTTGTGACGAGAGAATCGCCGATTGGCCCGCACGAGTCTGGAGCGACGTTAACTCCAGTTTCGCCACCCCCATAACATAACCAGCCACATTTTTCAGCTCCACCCGAGGACCCTGGAAAGCATGAGAAAACCAAAGCCAAAACCGCTAAAACCACCAATGTCTTTTTGCCCATGAAAGCAGTATAACGACAACTTCACATTTTAGAAAGCATCTTTAATTTATCTTGCCATCGACCACGGGGTTTTTAAAATGCCATTGTGGACAGGAGGTTTTTTAGCCATATAATCTCACTTTGCCAACGTGCCGAAGTAGCTCAGCTGGTAGAGCAGCTGATTCGTAATCAGCAGGTCAGGGGTCCGAATCCCCTCTTCGGCTTATAACGGCTCCGCCGATAATTAGTACGGCTGAAGCCGAAAAATCATTTTGGATTACACTGATCCCCTTGTATTGTTCAATAATGATTTCTCGAAGTGAATTTGAGAATTCTTCGAATCTGAGTGATTATCAAGCCTCGACTTCGTCGAGGAAATCCCTTTGATAAAGCTTGATATTGAATTTCTTGGAATGAATCCAAGAAATTCTTCTAGTTGAGTGGTAGTCACAAAAGAGATAAGAATATACAATGTTTTTTTACCCCCCCTATGAAGGGGGGTAGGGGGGATTATAAACCTCGATTTAATTAAGAAAAACACTCCCTCACCCTTAATCCCTCTCCCAGACTGCGTCCGGGCGAGGAAAAATTGGCAAAATCCTTCGCCCGAAACGAAGTTTGGGGAGAAGGTGGCTGAAAGCCGGATGAGGGAGTTTATGCGGCTCCGCCGGTAAAGAACTGAACCCATTAAACATGCTTGATATTGAATTCTCGAAGTAAATTCGAGAATTCTTTGAATCTGAATGCTTTCAAAAAGAAAAAGATAAGAATTACAAAATCCTTCGCCCAGCAATTCTGAGGTGGCACAAAGTCCATTCCTCTATCCTTCTCCTGAAACGAAGTTTGGGGAGAAGGTGGCTGAAAGCCGGATGAGGGAGTTTATGCGGCTCCGCCGGTAAAGAACTGAACCCATTAAA
>CAYYJO010000085.1:0-6589 GCA_964472265.1 uncultured Caldisericales bacterium
AAGTTCATGGCTTAAGGCTATCCGAATCTGTGCGCTTTGCAAGGATTGGTTGTCTCGGTACCATAAACGGCGTTTTCTGGCGGTAGAGCAGATACTCCCTGCCAAATCTGCGTTCAAGAGACTTTTCCTCAAACAGAGCAATCACCACAACCATGACTAGAAAGAAAAACGATGTGAGGATTATGAAAACAAGTGACCCGATGATGATTCCGACTCCCCAGTAGACAGAAAACGTTGAAACAACCAATGGATTTCTTGAGTGTGCGTAAGGGCCTGTGGTTACAAGTTTCTGTGTGGCTGCAATCGGGAACCCTTCTTTGTACAGGGTCAAAATTGACCAGACCGATATTGCAAGGTTTGGAGCGAGAATGACCAGCCCAACCATCCAGTTTATCCAGCCGAAGTTTATTGGTGGCTCCAAAATCACAAGCCTTATCAGCCACGTCGAGCCCAGAAGCAGACAGGGAATCACAACGTAATAGACAAAAAATGACGCAATCCAGGCGGCGGCCAAAGTTTTTGGTGAACGGTTCATTTATGGGTATGATACATCGGTTTTGCCAAACTTGAAAGCTGCAAACCCGCCACAGGTATTCTTTTTAATGGCGGTTTGCTTTATCATCATCGTAAACGGAGGAAACATGGACAAAAAGATTTTTGGCAGAGTAAGAGACCTGGACAAGAACCTCGAGAAGGAAGGCGTTGATCCGGCTGTTCGGGCAAAGATCATGGAGGGTGGCGACCAGATTTTGAACACCCTGAACCCGAAGATCAAGGCGCAATGGCTTGCCGATGCAATGGATCGCATGGATGAGCTTTTGCCAAAGGATTTGAGGAACAGGGTTCGTGAGGACAGCGCCTGCTGCACCAGTGGCAAGAGGCTTGAAACCATGAAGGCTATAGCTAAAATGAACCTCCCTCTTGAAGAGACGGTCAAGGAAGTAGACAAATCCAAAATTTTCGCCTACAAGGTCGAGCTTGACGGCAAAAAGATAAACGTCAACTTTGGCTGCGGAGAATGCGTGTGTTCACCAAAGTTTGCCGGAAGAAAGGTTTCCCAGACCTACTGCCACTGCTGCAAAGGCCACGTCCTCAGGCTCATGGAGGTTGCCCTGCAAAGAAAGCCTCTTCGTGGCGATGTTGTCGGCTCAGCATGCTCTGGAACCGGCACATGCAGGTTTGAAGTCTATCTGGACTAATCAACATCATGTCTTTGCCGATGGTTGATTGAGTGAGCTTCAAAGTCGTTCCACACACGGCCGACCTTGCTATCGAGGTTTCAGGGCGGTCGGTGCCTGAATTGTTTGAATCGGCCACGAAAGGTTTCAGGTTTCTTGTAGCTGGCGACAAACCCGGGATTCAAACTACAACTGAAAGCTTTGAAATTGAAGCGACAGACAAAGAATCCCTTCTGGTCAGGTTTTTAAATCACCTGATCTATCTTTTCGACACTTCAGGTTTTCTGCCCTCAACCCTTGAGGCTGAGATTAATGGATTGACCATGAATGCAGCTGTTGCAGGCGAGATTTTTGAAGGAATTGCCAAACACTGCGTCAAGGCTGCAACCTACCACGGCCTTGAGATTGTCGAGGCCGGTGGGCTGTTTGCCGCACAAATCATTTTCGACGATTGATCACTTGTCCCAAATGCTGATGGCAACAGCCTTTTGTTCAAGTGCTGTGATCGGCGATCCAATAAACCTTGGTTGCTTGCCGTCACCAATAAAGTCAGGATTTTCCATCACCCCATTTGCACAAACAACCAGCTTGAATTTCGAGGTGTCAATTTTTGGTGGATCGACCTTCACAATCTGGCTCTCACCCGGCTTTATCGAATCAAACTTTATCTCAGAAGAAAGTTTTAGCCAGCCTTTGCTTGTGGTGGACTGGTCTTCTGCCAGCCAAAGCTGACCGTGGAGATCGCTGGAAAGACCGTCCGTTCTTGTGTTTGTTATCTTGAAGGAATCCTTGTCAACCCGCTCAATTGAATAAGTTGCGCAAGGGTCAAACCTTACGAGCGTGTCTGTTGCGTAGCTCGTGAGATCTCGCAAAGGCGTACCGATGTAGGTTTTGCCAAGAGTGATCATGTCTGCAAGAGGGATTTCGTTTTGCACAAAGACTTTATCCTTTGAGTAAAACCTGTTGCCAAGCATGTAGCTTCCGTCATCAAAGAATTTGAACGGCTCGATTGTGTCAAGGCTTTCCAGAAAGGTCGTCTGTTCGTTGGTTTCAAGATCCATCGAAACCAGATCCCACCTGAATTTATTCTCCTTGAAGAAGAAAACCTTCTTTTCGCTTGCAAAGGCAAGGGGCCTTTCAATCACGGTCTTTGCGCCATTTCTCTCAAGCAGCGTGAATTTCTTGTCTTCTATGAGAACGGCGGTGGATTTGTTGAGTTTCCTGAAGCTGAAACCACTGCTCACATTCATCTTGGAAAGCAGTTTGCCAGTGCCGCACTGGAACTCATAAATGGTACTTTTTGCGGAAAAAAAGTACCTGGGGTCAGGATAAACATAGACAGATTCACCGTTTGCAAAACACACAGGATAGTAGAAATCTTTGTTATAATCGATTTCAGCATCAAACGATACGCCGGTGATCAAATCCAGGCATCTGATTTTGTTTTCATCGAGCCGATATGTGTAGTAGTCGGTTGTTGTTCGAGGATATGGAGAAAACGCTCCTACAGAGTATTTGTTCAGCTTTAAGCCAGTCCTTGCGTCATAACTGGTAATAAAATTATTGAAGTCATCAGGATTTTCCGATGGCACAGAACTGAAAATGTTGATTCTGTCTTCATCAATAAAGGTTTTGTAAGGTGAATCAGGCATCTCAAGAGGTAACCTGCCAACAGCCAGCTGCTCGTTTATCAAGGCCACCCCGCTCCCCCGCTCTGTTATCTTGTCCGGAACGGTTGAATATATCATGTCCCCGACTTTTTCTCTCTGGTTTGGATAAACTTTGTCAGGAAAGATCATTCCAACGGTTTTGCTGGATTTGATGTCAAAACACTTGGCGCCATGCAAATTTTTGAAGAAAAAAACTGGATTGGCACCGTCAAGATACTCGTGTTCAGTCCAGCAGGAGTGTGAGTAGCAAACGCCAGTAAATTCTGAGAGACTCTTTTGCCACAGGTATTGCTTGGTTGAGGCATCATACAGGCGGAAACACAGTTCGTCCGGTTTGTCATCCTCCCAGACCAGCGCGAGTTTGCCAGATGTTCCGACGATGCAGAAATACTCTTTTCCTCTCATCGGCACAGTGAATGATTCGATTTCCCTGCCTGAAAAGTCGAACCTGACCACCTTTCCAAATTTTTTGGATTTATCGGAGAGCAGGTACTCGATGCAGTCTTTTTTGATGGCAATGTTTTCACAGGTTTCCGTTTTTTTATCCGTGCCCCTGAAAACTGGAATTTTCAAGCTCTTGTTGCAGTCGTAAATGAATGTGCTGCTGGCGATGAAGCCGTTGCCGTACATAAAGACCGGGTCAAGTTTGATGTCTATCCTTTCGGCAATGTCAAAGGCGTATTTGGCGACAACTATAATATCGAAGGTTCTTCTGTTTTCGGCATGAATCCAGACTTTTTCAGTCACAGGCACCGGATATTTATTGTTGTAGTCAAACGGCAGCGTGCCAATCTCCTGTCCATCGTCGAGCCTGTACACAGCCGGTTCTTTAAGAGAAAAGTTCACGGCTATCCTGAATTTCGGGTAGATGACCACCTTTTCACCAACCAGAAATTTTTCACGGCCAAAATCAGCGAAACTGGATTGTCCATCCATGCAGGAGAGCAAGGTCTGGCCACAAACCTGGTTGTTGGGATCAAGAAAATACTGACCCTTGAGGGGAATGCCTTTTGAGACTGGATTCAGCTCATCGTCAAAGATTTCAACATTCTCCTGAAATCCTTCATCCCAGAGGTAGTCGGTGAAAGCGTCATCGAAAGCCCCTTTTGGCCTGCACACAACATCACCCGACAGATCGACTGACTTTGAAGGCAGAACTGGCAGCTGAATCTTTTCACTGTCTCCTTTTGCGTTCTGAAACATGTTTGATGTGATCAAAACGATGCAGACAAGCAGTTTGCATAACCCCAGATTTTTTCCTCGCATGAGGCGATTTTACTTTCGTTGTGTTAAAAAGAGAGCAACTTTACACCAAGTCGCAGGTTTCGAGCAGCTTTATGTCTGAAATGATGGTGGATGTTGTGCCATCAGCCATGATTTTGCCTTGCGAAATCACGATTGACCTTGGACACAGTTTGGCTGCCATTTCAAAATCGTGGGTCACGATGATCATCGAACGGTTGATTTCCGTCAGGAGTTCAAGGATTTCGCGCCTGCCCTTGGGGTCAAGATTTGTTGTGGGTTCATCGAGCACGATCAGCTCTGAGTCCATTGAAAGCACGGTTGCAAGGGCAACCCTCTTCTTCTCTCCTGTGGAAAGATGGAAAGGGCTTCGTTTTTCAAAACCAGACAGCCCAACCTGTCTCAAAGCCTGAACGACTCTTCTTGCAACTTCGTCTTTTGAAAGGTTCATGTTTTGAGGGCCAAAGGCAACGTCGTCAAAAACAGTCGGACAAAACAGCTGGTCGTCAGGATTTTGAAATACAAGGCCAACCTTTTGCCGAATCTGCCTGAGCGTCTTCTTCTCAAGCCTGATCCCGTCTACGAAAACTTCACCGGCACCGTCAAGGACACCGTTTAAATGCAGCATGAGAGTTGATTTTCCAGCTCCGTTTGCGCCAAGGACAGCAACCTTTTCGCCCCTGACCATTGAAAAATCTATGCCGTCAAGGGCTTTTGTGCCGTCAGGGTAGGAGTATCTGAGGTTTTTTATAACGCAAATCTCGTTCATGCAAGCAACATCCATATTACGGCAATTGAAACGGCGCAGGAGAAAAAGTAGATGATGTCGCCTGCAACGATCTTCATTTGTGCATGAGTTCTGAAGCTCCCGTCAAAACCTCGCGAAGACATAGCCATGTAGACCCGCTCCGACCGCTCGTAAGACCTCAGAAACAATGTTCCTGCCATGTAACCAATCGTTTTTGCCTGGGTGATGAACCTGGGCTGCCAGAGCCTTGAATTTCTTGATCTGACCAGCCTTTCAGTCTCATCAACAATCACAAACTGATACCTGTAGGCAAAATTGGCTGTCATGACGAAAATCTTTGGAATGCCCAGACGTTCGAAAGCCTCCATGAGCCTTGTGAAGCTGGTCGTGAAAAGGAGTACGAGCGAGAACAGGTATGAAAGCAGGGTCTTTGCCACCAACCCGAAGAGCGCTGTCAATCTGTAGCTGACTATTCCAATCTTTTCAGCCTCAAGCACGGCAATGCCAGGCCTGAGGAACGGTGTTGCAGCTGAAAGAGCCAGGAGCAACGGCAAAATCACAAGCAGCGCCTGAAAGTAGTGTGACAGGCTGATTCTGCTTGCAACTACAAAAACGGTCACAACCGCAAAAAACGCCAGATAAGCCCACCAAGCGTTTGGCGGGAGCAGTGTTATCGAGATGATGAAGGCAAGAGTAACAAGGAGCTTGATCCTTGGGTCAAGCGTACACATTGGGCTGCCCTTGTGGCAGTGTGAGTCGAGAAAATCGTGTCTCAAGCTTTCCTTTTCTTCAAAATGAACGCAACGCCAAGTCCAATGCCAAAAACGGCAATAACGCCGATACCACCGGCAATACCAGTCGATAAACCGGCATTTTCAACACCCGGAGTTGTGTAATCCGGCAAAGGAGAATTTACACCGGAATCCACTGCCTTTTCAAGAAAGCCCTTATCTTCGGCCACCCTTTCAAGCCCATCAGGTGAGGGTGAAGCAAAAGGTGAGATGAACACAGCCAAAACGAGCGCCAAAACCAGACCGGCGATTATAAACCAAAAGTTTCTGTTCACTTCTCGCCTCCCCAAAGTGCAACAAGATCAGGCCTGACCGAAAGCACAACCGAGACAACGGCAACCGTTATCAGCGCTTCACCAACGCCGATGATTGCGTGAACCACAAACATTGACAAAGTGACCGGCACAAACTCAAACGTGCCCGAGACTCCAAGCTCAACCGAACAGGCAAATGAAGCAAGAATCACAGACAGCCATGCAACCACACCGACAAGCGCCAGGAATACGCTTTTCTTCTTTGGCATGATGGCCTTTAGCCCCATGAAAATCCATGTGCTAAGAATTCCGCCAACAAAGCCCATGTTGAAGATGTTGGCGCCGAGGGCAAACAGTCCGCCATCCTTGAAGATCAGCGCCTGAAGCACCAGAACAATGGTCATCACGATAAACGAAGCCCATGGCCCAAGCAAAATGGCTGCAAGGAGCGCTCCAAGAAAATGGCCTGATGTTCCTGCAGCAACCGGGAAGTTTATCATCTGGGCAGCGAAGATGAAGGCTGCCGAAACGGCAAGCAGTGGAACCTGCTTTTCAACAAGTGTCTTTGTGGTCTTCCAGATTGAAAAACCCAAAGAGACGCCGGATGCACCAATTGTGGTCAATGCAACTGGCACGGAGACAAATCCATCGGGAATGTGCATTATGAAACCTCCAGAATTTTTATATATATGTGAAAGTACAAACA
>CAYYJO010000086.1:0-6325 GCA_964472265.1 uncultured Caldisericales bacterium
CTGCAATTCACACAAAGCGATTTTGCATATGTTTCAAAGAAGAAGGTCATTTAAATGATTGAAAATTACAACATTTCATACGCCAAGGACGCACCGAAGGAACCAGTCAGGGCAAGACGTGGAACCGAGCTTGTCTGCAAGGGCTGGATTCAGGAAGCTGCGTTGAGGATGCTCCAGAACAATCTTGAACAGACCCGCAAATGGGAAGAGCTGATCGTTTACGGTGGAACCGGAAGGGCTGCAAGAGGATGGCTGGCCTATGATGCAATCGTAAAATCGCTTATTAATCTTGAAAACGACGAAACCTTGCTCATCCAAAGCGGAAAACCGGTGGGTATTTTCAAAACCCACGAAAACGCTCCAAGAGTCCTCCTTGCTAACTCGCTCATCGTTCCGTTCTGGAGCACGAAGGAATATTTTGACGATCTTGAGAAGAAGGGTCTGATGATGTACGGCCAGATGACGGCCGGCTCGTGGATCTACATAGGCACTCAAGGAATTTTGCAGGGAACCTACAACACCTTTGCAGAATGTGCGGGCAAGCATTTTGGCGGAACCCTGAAAAACAGGATCGTTGTCACCGGTGGCTGCGGCCAGATGGGTGGAGCGCAACCGCTTGCCGTCACGATGAACGAAGGCGTCTGCCTCATCGTTGACATCGACGAAGAGATGATCGACCAGAGAATCGCTGAAGGTTACCTGGACAAGAAGACCCACTCAATCGATGAAGCCATAAAAATGTCACTTTCTGCAAAGGAAAAAGGCGAAGCCGTCTCAATCGGACTGGTTGCAAACTGCGCCGACGCCTTGCCATATTTTGTAAGCCACAACTTCATCCCAGACGTTCTAACCGACCAGACCTCATCCCACGACATGCTCGGCGGCTACGTCCCGAACGGCATGACCTACAAGGAAGCACTTGAACTTCGTGGCAGGGACTCGAAAAAATACCTTGATGAGTCATACAGAACCGTTCAGATTCACGTCCAGGCCATGCTCGATCTCCAAAAAAAAGGCGCCATCACCTTTGACTACGGCAACAACATCCGCCAGCAAGCCGTCAAAAATGGCATGGATCACAAGCAGGCGTTCTCTTTCCCAGGATTTGTTCCAGCTTACATCCGACCGCTGTTTTGCGAAGGCAAGGGGCCGTTCAGATGGGCAGCCCTCTCCGGCGACCCTGAAGACATCTACAGGACTGACGAACTCGTTCTTGAGATGTTCCCGCAAGACAAGTCGCTTGCCAGATGGATCAGAATGGCAAGGGAGAAACTCCACTTCAACCAGATTCCAGGGCTTCCAGCCCGCATCTGCTGGCTCGGATATGGCGACAGGAACCGTTTTGCAGTGGCAGTAAACGAACTGGTAGCAAACAAGAAAATATCGGCGCCGATCGTCTTTGGTCGTGATCACCTCGACTGTGGATCGGTTGCCTCGCCAAACCGCGAAACCGAATCGATGAAGGATGGCTCAGATGCCGTCTCAGACTGGCCAATTCTCAATGCCCTCCTTGCGACTTCCTGCGGCGCCTCGTGGGTGTCGGTGCATGGCGGTGGCGGTGTTGGAATCGGTTATTCAATCCACGCTGGACAGGTCACGGTTGCCGACGGAACCCCGGAAGCAGCAAAACGCCTGAACAACGTTCTAACTGGTGATCCAGGTATGGGCGTGATCCGTCACGTTGACGCCGGCTACGACGAAGCCGTGAAGGTCGCCAAGGAAAAGAACGTGAAAATCCCGATGTGGGGTTAGGAGTATTTCCTTTTTGTATCGCTAACTAACTGTATATAAGCACTGAGTATTTGATCAAAATTATCTGTAAACAAAGGAGATGCCATATCATATTCAATTTTATCAAAATTCTTTTTCTGTTTGTCCCAATTTTTATTAAGTAAAGAGGCAACTTTTGTTTCATAACTGTTTATATCTGCTTCATCTAAAAGAAATGTTGCCTCAGCATGGTGATTATATCTATAAACCTTTAAAGCAATAATATTTCTTTTGCTCTTATCATAAAAGGCATATTCGAGAAAGTTGAACAGTTTCGGTATGTTGTCTGTGTTGATTGTCACACCAAAATTTATACCGCCCTTTGGGGTTACAGTTATTTCAAGCCCTGCTTGGGCACATTTTTTTACGTACATAGACAATAACTCGAAATTGGATTCATCCAATTCTTTTTTTGCTTCATCGAGAAATTCAGCAATTGAATTCTCGGAATAGGTTTTCAAAATAACATTACTCTGACTGGCGCTGTTTGGCTTACCGATTGAAACAGAAATGCTATCGTTCCTTACATCAATAACTGTTCTGGCTATTTCAGTTGTTCTGGTCACAACAAAAGGCATACAGATCAAATCATGACCTTCCTTGTATAATCTTATTTCAACCAAACCTAGCGTTGATTTATTTTCCGGAAAACCCTCCATGTATTCAGCTATGCTTTCAACTTCTTCTTTTATGCCATCCCCAATAATCAAAAGCACAAATATACCACGTTTCAAGTTTTTGGAGACAGAATCCGTGAACTCATCCTCTATCCAGTCCGTACCAATTTCTTTACAGTAGATTTCATATAATGTTTCATCAGATTTTCTGTATCTTTTTATATTATTCTCAAATTCTGAAAAACTCACACCTTTCATCACTGACGCGTAATCGAATATCTGGGCAACTACTTTTCTTCTCGCATCCACATTGCTCCAAAGCTTTGTTTCAACAATGCAAATCTCTCCATTTTCGCCAAGTAGCAAATTGTCAATGTATCCCGATTTTGTCTGGTATTCTCTGCATAAATTGGTGAACTTACCCAGATTCGAATTGACTTCAGCAAAGGGAATCAAATCCGGACATTTCTCAATTATGCCTTGAATGAAATTTTCATCGTAGTCATCGTTCTTAAAAGACAAACGCTCTAATTTAGTAAATTTCTCACCTGTTCGTTTGTATGGTATTCCTGTCGCCCTCTGTCCTTTTCTGATCATCTGTCTCCTCTAGTCAGTCACGAGCCTGAAACTGGCTCCTTCAATATCCGAACCTGACGCTCGATCCACTCGAACCACTCGTGCAATCCATCGCCGGTTTTGATGGAAATCTCAAAAATCTGAAGCTTGGGGTTGACCAGAAGCGCGTCCTTTTTGAAGGCGTCCATGTCAAAATCGCAGTACGGAAGCAGGTCGGTTTTGTTGATCAGCACAATGTCGGCGTTTCTGAATGCAACGGTATATTTTGCCGGTTTGTCGTGGCCTTCCGGAACCGAGAAAAGCAGGATTTTTGCGTGTTCACCGAGGTCGTATGCTGCAGGGCACACGAGGTTGCCAACATTTTCAATAAAAATGATGTCGGTTTTCTCTGTCGCAAGATCATTTATTGACTCTTCAACCTGATCGGGCGAGAGGTGACATGAAGCACCGGTTCCTGCAGTGTTGATGAGGATTACCGGCACTCTCAACTTTTCAAGCCTGAGGGCATCACGGTTTGTCTCGGGGTCGCCTTCGATGACTGCGATATTGAATTCTTCCCTGAATCTCATTAACGTGCGCTCAAGAAGCGAGGTTTTGCCTGATCCAGGTGAGCTTATGATATTGAGCGACAGCGTACCATTTTCATTGAGCTTCGACCGTATCCTTGCAGCGATCTCATCGTGTGCAAAGTCGACCTTCTTGTTTATTTCTATGTCCATCAATCCTCCAGGCTGATTGTGACAATTTCAAGTTCATTGCCAGAAAGCGTCTTGCAATCAACACTTCCGCAATTTGGGCAGATGAAAATGATGTCATCGACGGTGAATTCTTTCTTGCAAGAGTTACAAAGCAACACCGGATCGACAATCTCTGATTCAACCTTCAACCCTTCCATGTCGGTTCCTTTGGTCAGAACCTCTAGAAAAAAGGCGACTGAATTGGGTTCGTTGCCAGAAATCCGGCCAATCCTGAGCTTCACGCCCTTAACTCTGGCATTTCTCTTTTTCGATTCTTCAAGCAGGATTTTGTAAATCTCCTGAGACACCGGCAGTTCGTGCATGTGTTTATAATAGCACTTTTTGCGTCAACTTGGTAGGAACGCCAAATAAAAAAGCCGGTCGAGACCGACCGGCTTTGGTTGATCAATTGTTTGATTACATCAGGAGGGCAAGGATTGCCTTCTGGACGTGGAGCCTGTTCTCTGCTTCGTCGAAAACCACCGAGTACTTTGCGTCGACAACGTCATCGGTGACTTCTTCGCCACGGTGTGCCGGCAGGCAGTGCATGAAGATTGCGCCTTCACAAATGTTCATGAGTTCCTTGTTGACCTGGAACGGCATCATGCGTTCAACTCTTGCCTTGTGCTCGGTTTCCTGACCCATTGATGCCCAAACGTCTGTGTAGATGACGTCTGCGTCAACAACGGCGGTTTTGGGATCATGGCTGACAACCAGTTCTGAGCCTGATTTGTCTGCGTCTTCCTGGGCTTCTTTCATGACCTCTGCGTCTGGGAGGAATCCTTCCGGTGTGCAGATTGTGATGTCCATTCCGACTTTTGCGCAACCGTGAAGGAGCGAGTGGGCCATGTTGTTTGAGCCATCGCCCATGTAGACCATCTTAAGGCCTGTGACCATGCCAAACTTTTCTGAAACTGTGAACAGGTCAGCAAGAACCTGGCACGGGTGCTCGCGGTCGGAGAGACCGTTGATTACTGGAACTGAACCGTACCTTGCAAGGTCTACAAGCTTCTGGTGCTGAAAAACCCTTGCTTCGATGCCATGGACGTACCTTGAGAGAACCCTTGCTGTGTCAGCGATTGACTCGCCCCTTGCAAGCTGCATGTCATTTGACGAAAGATAGATCGGGTTTCCGCCGAGTTCGTGCATTGCGATGTCGAAGCTGAGCCTTGTCCTTGTTGATGGCTTCTCGAAGATCATTGCAAACGATTTTCCGGCAAGGATCGGGTTGACATGCTTGCCCATGAGCCTTTCGAGCTTGAGCGTTCTGGCCACATCGAAAATCTGATCCACTTCTTCGGGGGTCAGATCATGGATTGAAATCAGCGACTTTCCTTTGAGATTTACCGCCACAGATTTGCCTCCTTTTTACCAGTTGAACTTCGATTTGATCAAATCTTCAAGAGTTGGGATTCCGATGACCTGGAGTTCGTAACCGACCCTGACGATCGGCTTGTTGCACTTGAGGACTCTGGTAATGTCAATTGGTGTTGCTGAGACAACGATGTCGCATGGAACTGCGTCGATAGTGTCCTTGAGATCCTTGATCTGTGCATCGCCGTAACCCATTGCAGGGAGAACTTCCTCAACCTGGGTGTACTTTGCAAATGTTGCTGCGATTGATCTGACTGCGTATGGCTTCGGGCAAACGATTTCTGCCGCTCCGGCCTTCTGCGCTGCAACGTAGCCTGCACCAAAGGTCATTTCGCCGTGTGTGAGCGTTGGTCCGTCTTCAAGGACGAGAACCTTTTTGCCCTTTACCAGCTCCGGATTCTTGAGGAATACTGGTGAAGCGGCATCGATGATGACTGCATTTGGATTTCTTGAGATGATGTTTTCCCTGACTGACTGAACGTCTTCCGGGTAGGCTGAGTCGATTTTGTTGATGACGACTGCGTCTGCCATGACGATGTTTGTTTCGCCCGGGTAGTAGGAGATTTCGTGGCCTGGTCTGAGTGGGTCGGCAACTACGATTGCAAGGTCAGCAAGGTAGAACGGTGTGTCGTTGTTTCCGCCGTCCCAGATGATTACGTCGGCTTCTTTTTCTGCTTCCCTGAGAATCTTTTCGTAATCAACGCCTGAATAGATGATTGCTCCACGGTCGATGTGCGGTTCGTACTCTTCCCTTTCCTCGATTGTGCACTGATGCTTGTCGAGGTCTGAGTAGTCGGCAAATCTCTGGACTGCCTGCTTGGCAAGGTCGCCATACGGCATCGGGTGACGGACTGAAACGACTTTTTTGCCCATCTTCCTGAGAATGTCGAGAACGGCTCTTGTTGTCTGGCTCTTTCCACAACCTGTGCGAACGGCTGTGACCGAGATGATTGGCTTTGTGGATTTGATGGCTGTGTTCTGATAGCCGGTCATCATGAAGTTTGCGCCCTGTGCGTTAACAAGCGCTGCCTTGTTCATAACGACGTTGTGCGGCTGGTCTGAGTATGAGAAAACCACATCGTCTGCCTTGAATTCCTTGATAAGTCTTGGGAGTTCTGATTCGTCGAAGATTGGAATTCCGTTTGGATAAAGCTTGCCTGCAAGCTCTACCGGGTACTTCCTTCCTGCAATGTCAGGAATCTGGGTTGCAGTGAAGGCAACCACGTTGAAGTCCGGGTTGTCGCGATAAAG
>CAYYJO010000087.1:0-6245 GCA_964472265.1 uncultured Caldisericales bacterium
AAGCAGGAACTTCAAATCGGACTGGCCGGTCTGGGAAAGGCTCTGTGCTATAAACCAGGCAGCAAACGCCGCAACGGTGGCCACAAGATATCCGAGCATGAAGTATTCTATGGCTCTCAACCAGCTGAGTTTGAATTTCATGGTTTAAAATCTGCCATGATCAGTGCTTTTTGTCAAGTCAGAGCGCATGGTAGTCAAGCCCCATCGAGGTTACGAGGTTTTTGTCGAAGGCAAACCTGCAGTCAAGCACAAGACCCGGCTTGTTCATGGTTTCAAACATCTTCGCATCGGCGTTGCCCTTTTCCGGCATCGGTGGCTGTTTTGCTCCGATGATGACAACGTCGCAGCCTTTGACAAGCTCTTCGATTGTTTGTGAAATGTGGTTCGGTTTTACGGCGACCTGATCCCAGTCCACGACAGAATCGTAAGCCCAGGCATCGATGCCCGATTTCATGAGGCTGTCCAGCACATCGACGGCCGGACTCCACCTTGCGTCTGTCGAATAATCCTTCATGGCAAGACCGATGATGCCAACCTTCGGGTTCTTTATGCCCCCCTTTTTTATCCATGCAGTTGCGATTTCGGCGATGTGTTTCGGCTGGTTGACATTGGCTTTTCTGGCTGTGGAGATTACCGGAATCTCGACGCCAAGTTTGTCTGATGTTGGTTTGAGGTAGTACATGGCTTGCGGTAAACAGTGTCCGCCAACGCCAGGCCCCGGCTGGTGCAGGAATCCGACCCTCTTGTGCGTGCGGATGAGGTCAAGAACTTCCTTTGTGTCCAGGTTCATGGCCGTGCAGAAGTTTGCATACTCGTTTGCCAGTGCGATGTTGACGTCACGGGCGATGTTTTCGAAAACCTTTGCTGCTTCAACTGCTTCCGGGCACGAAGCTTCCCTTACGTCCCTGATTCCGATGTCTGTGAGGAATTCAACCGCTCTTTTGGTGGCCTTTGGTGTGAGACCGGCCACAGGCGTGACCATGCCGATGAGCTCTTCAAATGCTACGTTTTCTGCCATTCGCTCCGAGCTGAAGGCCAGGTCGAAATCAGCGGTTGAAGACATACCAGTGAGTTTTTCCAGCATTGGTGCGATGTATGCTCTTGTGTAGCCAACTATGAGAGTTGATCTTGCCACAACGAGTGCGTTTTTGCGAAGGTGTTTTGAAAGCGTTTTTAGTGCGCTTTCAAGGTCTGACGTGTCGGCAGCGTTGTCTTTGAGTGGGATGCCCACCGTCATGATTATCTTCTGGTTGTCATAGTCGAGTGCTTTAGATGGATCGGTTGTGACGTGGAATCTTCCGGAGGCAACAGCCCGTGAGAGCACTTTTTCAATTGGTTCTCCGTTGAAGGCTTCAGCCATCTTCACGCAGCCGTTGTTCAAAGCGTCAACGTAGGATTGCCTTACATCCAGCCCGAACACTTCGTAGCCTGAGTTCCACATGATCAGCGACAGTGGAAGGCCAACGTAGCCGAGTCCGATGATTGTCGCTTTCTTTGTCTCCATGGTCAAACCATCCTTGCCTGGTGCATTTCAACTTACTTGCGCCATTGTGAGATTCTATTTGTTTAGAGCTTAAAGGCAACTTATTTGTATCAGGCAAACAGGTTAAGGCGATCACTTGACTGCAGGAGCCATTTTGTAATAATTTATAGACTGCATACGGGCAGTTAGCGAAGTGGCCAAACGCGGTAGACTGTAAATCTATTGACTGATGTCTTCGGAGGTTCGAATCCTTCACTGCCCAGTATTCCCAACTTTTGGAGCCCATCAACGGCAAGGTCAGATGATTTCATGGATTCTGAGTGTTAATGACAAAGATATAAAAAATAATCCCCCTACATCCCCCTTGATAAGGGGATAAGTATGAAGTTTTACATGAATAATGATATACTGGCGCCATAGAAAAGTTCTTTCATCAAAATCCAAATCCATATACCCTGTTTAGAGCATTTGAAGTCAAGAAGCCAAAAAACGAATCCGTTACCATGAACCTACGAGGTGGAATTACGAACAGCTGGGAAAACGTTGGCGCAGTCAGGAAGATGCAAGATTACATCGAGCAGCACATTTCGGAGCCGATAACGCTTCACGTGCTCGCAAATGCTGCAGGCTACTCACCCTGGCATGCCGCAAGGATATTCAAGGAACTGACAGGCAAAAATCCATTCGACTATATCCGTGAACGAAGGCTTTCTTGTGCAGCAGGAAGGCTTGCAGACGGAGGCGAAAGGATCATCGATGTCGCCTTTGATTTTGTCTTTGAAACCCACGAAGGATTCACAAGAGCATTTTCGAAATACTTCGGCATGAATCCAAAACAGTTTGCCAGGGAGAAACCGCCTGTAAAGCTGTTCATCCCGGAAAGCATGCGTGATTACTACCTCAAACGCCAAAGAGGAGGCAATGAAATGAAAACAAGCTGCAATAAGGTTTTTGTTCAGGTTGTCGAGCGTCCGGCCCGAAAGCTGATACTCAAAAGGGGAATCCTTGCAAAGGATTATTTCGCCTACTGCGAAGAGGTTGGCTGCGATGTGTTCGAGGAGCTAAAAGGCGTTAAGGATGCCCTCTACGAACCAATCGGCATGTGGCTCCCTAAACTTTTGCAAAAGCCAGGCACATCCGAGTACGCAATGGGTGTAGAGGTTCCGACCGATTTCAAGGGATCAGTTCCAAAAGGTTATGAACTCATCGAACTTAAACCCTGCAAGATGATGATTTTCCAGGGGCAACCCTACGACGACAAAGATTTTCAGGAGGCAATCGGCGACCTCTGGGCAGTCATGAAAACCTACAACCCTGAAATCTACGGGTTCTCGTGGGCTGATGACGACGGGCCCAGATTCCAACTTGAGCCTCAGGGATACCGTGGCTACATCGAAGGCCGACCGGTCAGGCAGGTCAATCAGGGCAAATAGGTTCCACATCAACCAACAAAGCCCCTGTTGACCCGGGGCTTTTCTAAAGCAAGGGTTTCCAATATACTTTTCCACATGAAGAAATCGTCGCAACTGATGAGAACGCTTACACAGGCAGCCATATTCGTGTGGCTCTCAATGATCTCGCTGACCCACATGTACGGTGCAAAACTTGGTTTTGGCTGGCCTGGGAACTCGGCGGCATCACTTGACCAGTACTGCCCGATGGGTGCGCTCGAGACCCTGCCAACGCTTGTCAAAAACCTTGGCTCAGGCTCATTCGTGTTCATCGGTGGCACCGGCTTCAACGACCTTCTTCTGCTTGCAGTCCTGCTCATCATCACGATCATCTTCTCGGGCGGTTTCTGCGGTTACCTTTGTCCATTCGGGGCGATGTTTGACTGGATTTACTGGCTTAGAAAAAGGATTTTCAGGAAAGACATCAGGCTGAACCCAAAACTTTCCTCGATCATGTCACACATGCGCTACCTGACTCTGGCTGCAATCCTCATCACAACGGTTATCCTTGGGTATCTTGTCTTTGCGACATTCGATCCCTACAGGGCTTTCTTCCACTACGGCTACGAATTGACCTGGCTTTCAATCCTGTTCATGTCTGTTGCAATTGTTTCTTCACTGTTCGTTGAAAGATTCACCTGCAACTACATCTGTCCACTCGGTGGTTTTGTCGGTGTGGTGGCTCTTGCTGGAATGACCCGGATTTCCAAGTCAAAGGAGAGTGGGCGTGAGTGCACAAGTTGTGGCCTGTGCGACGCTGCATGTCCTTGCAACCTGACGCCTTCAACAAAAATCGAATTCCGTCGGTGCATCCTGTGTGCAAAATGCGTCGATGCCTGCGAAATTTCCAACTCGCTCGTGTTCACCTTTGCCGGAAAGGAGTGGAACTAGATGAAGAGGACTGTGGTTTTTCCAATACTGATTCTATTTTTGTTCCTGGCTTTGATTGTTCTTTTCAGGATCGTGGGGCATTCGGCATCGGTGAGTTTGATTCCGTGATTCAACATGAAAATCTGATTTGCAAAAAATATATTACAATACATATTTATATTTGAATTCAGCAAATGGATGCCGGCAAGTTGATCAAACAGAGGGCGGGAATCAAATTTCTGATTTATGTTTTCTGTTCGGTTATCTGTGAGATAACCATTTCTACATCATCCTTTCATCAACTTAGGGATATTTTTACTGATAGAAATCTACAATTTTGACTTCAAACGGTCAAAAAAACATTATTGTTGACTTCTGTTATTGAATTCATGAGGCTTGCATCAATTGAATCCGATTTGAAAAATGCGACTGAGTGTTATTCTATATTTATTTAGTACATATATACTAGTATATAACATATATACTGTATTATTGTCGTTTCAAATGTGTTCAATATAACAACAAAATATTTTTTAGTTGTTGTATAATATTCTTAGATGATCGTAGAAAATGCTTTCATCTAAGGAGATGAAAAATGACAAACACAAACGAAGACAGAACAAAAGAAGGTAATTTGACGCCAAATGTTGATTCGAAAGACGGATTTGCAAGGATGAACAACAAAAACACGGGAGCACCCGACGCAATGTCCAATGAAAAACAGCAGAGAACGGATTCATCGGTTAAAGATGAAATCGTAAAATGCAATCCATCAGAAAACAAAGGCAATTGCACGGAGACCACAAACGACAGCAGGGACAAAAACAGTTCGGAAAGCAGCGCAAAAACGGTTTCAGGATCAGCCACTGACGCTCAGTCGATGAGATCGGTTGAAGCACAGTCGGCAACGAACAACGACCCAATCACCAACAAAACTCCGAATGCTCCGTCAGCCGGAAACAATGTCTCGGCAAAGCCGGAAAATAGGAACGACTCTTCAACCAGAGATGCAAACACACATCCAGACAAAAACCCGTCCCAGCATCCAGTTTCTGAGGCTGCCGCAAAGACTGCAGCAGACAATCAGGATCGCAATCCTGCAACAAACCCAAACACTCCACCAGCAGCACAGACAAAGAGCTTCATTTCGCCAAGCAACTACAAAGATAGCAACAAGGCAAGTGCTAGCACGAACACGAACGAAAAGGTTGCAGCAGCGCCAGCCGTCCACCAGTCTTCGCCAGTGAAAACAACGGATTTTCAGCCTCACGGCTCAGCTAATGCGAGCCATGACGCTCATTCAAAGGATTCAAATCCAAAACCGCTGACACATGTCACGGAAGCTGAGATGACTGCAATTGGCAAAAGCACAACGACACCGGACAAATCTGGCAGCACAGTCAGCGCTGATACCAATGCTGCCAAAGCCAACGTTCCTACTCCAACAAAAGATGACAATCCAGCAGGAACCCCAAGAATCTAACACACAAAATTGCCACTGACTTTCTTGAGGAAGTTGCTGGATAGATAACCAGAAACCGGAGAAGCCTTTTTTAGCTAGCCCTCTCCGGTTTTTTTATGCCGATGTGGTTGTAAAAAGGAGTTTTGAATCTTGTTAACGCTTTCCAGGATTGGAGCCATAAATACAATTGAAAGCGAACGGGAATGGTAGTCTCAATATTTATTACCGGCTTTGATTGTTGTTTTCAGGATCGTGGGGCATTCGGCGTCTGTTGGCATAACTCCTTAATGCTTGCCCAGTAGTCATTTATTATAGATTATACCAACATCTTTTATAATAGAATTTGATATAATGCAATTCCATTCATGTTTATCACTAATTATATTAAAAAAGTGGGTTCAAATTGGAAAACAATCTTATTTCTGGCATCAAGACGGCTGACATGAATCATTATAATAATAGTAATCATTATCATATTAAAGTATCAAATTCTATTCCAAGCCTGTTATGTCAATTGCTTTTGGGGGTCCAGAAATTCCAATTCTCATAGCCTGCAACCGCTGAAGTTCGTGAAGTGTTTGAGTGAAAAGTCTGTTTAGGTGGACTTCCATTTTGTTGATCTTTTCATTGTCGGGATTGTCAAATATCAATTTTTTCAAGTAATAGTCAACCTCTTCTTCTCTTCTTCTTATAATTTTGTCCAAATTGGGTGGTAATGATTTTGTAACTGCTATTGCATCAGCAACTACTTGATTGATTCCAATATTCGATTTTTCTGCAATAAACTTGAGCTTGTCCATTATTTCGGATTTTGTCATTTCTCCCTGTATTGACAAAGTATCCAAAAATTCTCGCAATCCGTATAAATCCAATGGTGTTTTAGGCAAATCAGCGTCTTTTGCATCCTTTTTTGCTAAGTAATCTATTTCTAAAATGAATTTAAAAATAGCAAACGCTTGAGCATTTGTATATTTTGTAT
>CAYYJO010000088.1:0-6096 GCA_964472265.1 uncultured Caldisericales bacterium
CATCTGCTACAAGGTTTTGTGCATGGACGCAAAGACCGGCGCCATCGTCTGGGAATACGACGATCCCGACAGGGACGAATCGTTCAACTGCTCAATGCTTCTTTATAAGGACAGGCTTTACACTGTTTCTGCAGAAAAAATCTACTGCCTTGATATGAAAACCGGCAAAAAACTGTGGATGCAGTCTGTCTGGAGCAACACCTGGAGCGCACCGATGATTGCCAATGGGAAGCTGTCTGTTGCCGGACTGAAGTATATCCGTTGCTTTGATCCGATGACAGGCGATGAACTGATCAAAAACAGCTTTGTATTTGACGGTAAAAACATTGAAGTTGCGAGCCCTTCATTTAAGGACAACAAAGTTTATTTCGGCTGCATGGATAGCGATTTTATGTGCTTTGAAGCTGATACTGGCAAGGAAGTCTGGAGAAACAGGGATGAGCGAGCAATCACCTGCCCGGCTTTGACGGATGACAAGATTTTTTATGGCGACCTTCAAAGAAATGTCTCATGCCTGGATCGTGCAACCGGCAAGAAGTTGTGGTCGTTTGAAGCAGATGATTACGTTTACGGTGCGCCGGTTTTTTGCGGCGACAAACTCTATTTCGGGTCGGCAAGTGGTTCGTTCTACTGTATTGAGACCAAATACGGCAAGCAACTCTGGAAATACAATGTGAAAGAATCGAAGTGGCAGAATCCTTTTGCTCAGGCGTTTGCGTGCTCTCCGTCGGTTGCCGGCGGAAGAGTCTATGTCGGTGGAGTCGACGGCAACGTCTACTGCTTCGGTGACCTAAGAAAAGGCATGGTTCTCGATCATGTGAAAGTCACCGCTCCTTCAAACCAGGTAATGGTCAACAGCGATCTTCAGCTGAAAGCAATAGCATACGCCAAAGACAACTCCCAGATGAATGTAGAGTTTGAATGGACTGCTGAACCGGACACGCTAGGAATCATAGACCCCGACGGATTGTACATGGCAGGCAAGAAACCCGGCACAGTCTACATCAAAGCCTGCGCAGGCGGCAAATGTGACGGCGTGAAGATAGACATAAAGGAGCCCAAAGATTTGGTTGCTTCTGTTGCTCTCCAACCAAAGTCGGCAAACGTGATTGTTGGTGAAAAGAAAACATTTGTGGCAACTGCTTTTGATGGAGCCGGCAACCCGGTTGACGGCATAGAGTTCACATGGAAGGTTGAGCCGTCAACGCTTGGAACCATCGACAATGGCGAGTTCACGGCGACCAAATCGGGCAAGGGAAGGGTGACGGCAACCATCGGAGCAAGAACGGCCACAGCGACAATTGTTGTGGTCAAGCCAGCCAAAGTCATTATCAATCCAGAATCTTCGTCAGTAGTTATGGGTCAAACCCAGCAGTTTACAGCCAAAGTTTATGATGACACCGACGAAATTATTGAAGACACCGAGATTGTTTGGAAAGTCGATCCCGAAAATCTTGGAACCATAAGCACTGACGGCCTATTCATCGCAAAAACCGAAGGCACAGGCTCTGTTATCGCACAATTTGGCAGTCTTTCGATGGCAGCATTGGTAACGGTTACTCCTGCGCCAAAAGCCGACATCGTGTTTGAACCAAAAAGTCTTGATTTTGGCGAGCTTCAACCGGATCAGACGAAATCTCTGAAAATCAAAGTCAGGAATGCCGGTGACGCAACAGATTCAGTTTCAATCTCTACAGACGCCGACTGGCTGAGTGCAAATCCTGAAACAACTGAACTTGCCGGTGGTTCTGAGGCTGAAATATCGATCATGGCTGCACCGGTTGGCAAAACCAGAGGCCAAACCTACAACGGCAACGTCACGATCAAAACATCTGCCGATGAATACAAGATTTCTGCAACTGTCAAAATTGCCATGCCGTCGGCTTGCCTCACAGCTACAACAAACACTTTCGGTGGCAAGATTCCTGCCAATGTCACCGAAACAAAGCAAGTCACAATAGGCAATCTTGCTTCGGAAAGCTACACTGTCACAGTAACATCGACAAATCCAAAGGTTGTTCCGGTTGTTCCGTCGCTTCTCCTGCAAAAATCGGCAACCTTTGAGTTTACAATCAACACCGGTGGTCTAAAAGCTGGCGAGTTGATCGAAGGAACACTGGATTTCACAGTGTCTGACGATTGCCGACCACTGCTTGTGCCGTTCAGTCTGGAGGTTGTTGACGCCAGCGTGAAAATCTGGCTCCAGATCAACAACAAGACAGCAAAAATCAACGACAACCCAACCACGCTCTCGGTTCCGCCTCAAATCATCAAAGGATCGACCATGGTTCCTCTCAGGTTCATCGGCGAGGCCTTCGGTTGCCAAGTTGATTGGAACGCTGCTGACAGATCGATCCTGCTGACTCGTGGAGATTTCAGGATGGCTTTGAAGGCTGACGACAAAACGGCAGATGTCAACGGAAAAACCATGACCATGTCTGTTCCGCCGACCATCATTAAAGGCAGTGTTGTTGTCCCGATGAGGTTTATCGCCGAGTCGTTCGGCGCAAAGGTAGATTACAACGCTGAAACCAAGGAAATCCTGATCAACTGGACGCCGTCTTTGACTCCCTAGCGATAATCTTGAACGCTTTTTTATAAAAAAGACTTTTAACGCCATCGTTTGTCTCGTTTTCGAGGATGACGTTTATTTTTGGCATTAATTCCTCACGCGACGAAGGGACGTTGACCAAAATTTCGGAGAGGGCGAAAGCTGCGCTCCAGCGCACAACCGTGCCGTCAGACCCGGTGTTTTCAATCAGCGCAGGGATGGCAGCCATGACCTTGTCGGGGAAAACTTTTGAGACATGGCCGACGATTTCTGCAGACTCCCACTTGATCCTCGATGCTTTGTGGCCGAGTTGGGCGATGACGAAATCGAGATGGTCGCCGATGAAGCCAGGATTTTCCGACACAATCAGCGTTATCGCCGAAAGAAGCGTGCCCTTGACAGGGTCTTTAGCCGTCTTCCAAAGCTCAAGCAGCTCATCCATCGCCTTCGGGTCAGACTTCAGGCACTCCGACAGTCTTGCGGTTTTCTCTTTCGGCTTCAGCGTTTCTTTCAGGATTTCTTCAAGCATGGCCTGATGATACGATAAAGAAAGCAAAGGTCAATCCCAGCTTATTTGCCGACTCCTGCAAGAAATCTGCCGGTGTTGACGTTTCTGACCGTCATAAGCTGGTAGTATTTGTGGGAAATCAGCTTGTTCAGCTGGCTTTTGTTGTAATTATCGCGGGAAACGTTCCAAAACAGCGCGCCTTTTGTATAACGGATGTCGAGAAACTGACGCTTTATCGGCAATTCATCGATAATGCTTTCAGAATCAATCTCATCAAAAAGGTAGGCGATGTCGGTCTTGTGGGTGTCGTCGTTTTGCCAGTCGCTGGGCACGGCGCCGATGATTGCTTTCATCTCCGGCTGAGACTTCACAAGCGTTGTGACAACAAAGCCAAACTCGCGCTCAAAATCTGCCTCGATCATTCCCCTAAGGGACGGCTGGCTCAGGTCGGTTTCAAAAATCACGTTGCCGGAATTGAGATAGGTGGAAACGTTGGTAAACCCAAGGCCTGCAAACATCTGTCTGGTTTTGGCCATCTCGATGCGCCTGGATGTCCCGACGTTGACTCCTCTTAGCAAAGCAACAAAAATCATCAGTCAATGTTTCCAAACATTTCGGCAATCAGATCGCGTAGTGCTGGATTGAGATTTCTTGCGATTTTCAAATCCTCCACTGCGCCTTTGGTGTCCTTGAGATCATATTTGGCGCTTCCACGCTCATAGTAAGCTTCCGCATAATCGGGATTCAAGCTGATTGCTTTTGTAAAATCAGCCAAGGCAAGCTCCGAGTATTCAAGCGAGCTGTAAACAAGCCCTCTGTAGTAATAAGCCTCCGCAGATTCCGAATTCAATTCGATTGCTGAATTCAAATTATCAAGCGAGTTGATGAAATCTCCGGTTTCATATTCTTTAATGCCTTTTAGAAGCTTATTTTCAATATCTTCCATTTTTCCGCCTCATTGTTTATTTTAAGCAGATACATAATCCATGGCAAGTATTGATTATTCAAGCCATAAAGCCACAATATGGGCATGTGCTTCAATTACCAGCTGTGGCTTGAGAGGACATCGATGGATGACCACTACAATGTCATCCTGTCAGACATTTTTGAACCGCGCCAAAGCTTGTTCCCAAAACAGCAAAACCCGATAATCACGAAACAGGGGACAAAGATGATGGCCCAAATGGCAAGATGGGGTCTGATACCTTCCTGGGCGAAGGAAAAGTCGGCAGGTGACAGGATGTTCAATGCCAGGAGCGAGACTGTCGACGTCAAGCCTTCGTTCAAGTCGTCATTCCAGTCAAAGCGTTGTCTTGTGCCAGCGACCGGGTTCTATGAATATGAGAAGCTGGACAGCGGTAAACGCAGGCCATGCCTGTTCAAGTTGAAAACCGGTGACCTGTTTTCGTTTGCCGGATTATGGAGTGAGTGGTGTGATCCTGCAGTCGATGAAATCGTGGTTTCATATACGATAATAACCACAATGCCAAATCCGCTTGTTGCAAAGGTGCATGACCGCATGCCTGTGATATTGCCGAAATCAGCAGAGCAGGAATGGCTTGAGAGGCCTGACAAGGGTTTGCTCAAACCGATTGATGAAAGCCTGATGGAGATGGTTTGCAAGGTTTAAACATTTATTGTTGTTGCGCCTGGATGTTCCGACGTTGACTCCTCTTAATAGGGCGATGTATGTCATGATTAGTTATTTTTTTACTTCAGCGTTTCTTTCAGGATTTCGGTAAGCATGAGAAAATATTAACATAACTGAAATTTTTGTCAAAATAATGAAAAAGAAACTACATTGACAACAGTTACAAAATACTCATATGTAATTATTCTAATATTTTATATATCTCTTGGATAAAATTTAGTATATCATTATTTTTGTCTTTCTCTTCCCATTCTTCTTTTGTCATCGAGGAAAATACTTCTTCATTCACATCTGGTTTGAATTTTCTATGTACAGGATATTTCACAATTTCTTTTGCTACATCTTCATCATCTGTAATAATGTGACATGGCTTATCCAGTTTATACACTCTTGTTATAGCATTTTCATGACAATAGTTTTCTATTTCTCTTTTTGGTAATCTATAAAACTTAGCTTTATCTAGATCACATCTTTGTTTGATCTTTTCAGATGCTTTTATTTTTTCAGGTATATTGTTGTCTCCATCAACCATAACCGCATATCGGCAATCATTTTTTAACTGTTTAAAAAGACTTAATTCAGCATAATTAACTAAACTACTGCCTCCACCAAATAAACAAACAATTCTATCAGCATCTAAATCTTTGTTCATGACAGTTTTTGAATATTGTTTTAAAAAACAAACATCATTTTTCCCTTCGACAAATATTAAATACCTTGCATTTTTCAACAAATTATAATCTGGTCTGATACCAAGTTCATCAATAATCTCCTGTGTATCAGATTGTCTAGTATAATTTGAGCATCCGTCTGTTGTCTTAGTAACTAAAACAATATTATCAATACTATCTGATCCAGCAAATACAGGTGAGTGTGTTGTAATGAAAATCTGATTCTTACTAGACAAATCTATTAAAGAATTCATAAGTGATTCCTGTGCAGATGGATGCAAATATGTCTCAGGTTCTTCGATTGCATAAATTGTTTTTGTGTTATTGTTTTTATTTGCTAAATATTCAAAATATGCAACCATAAGCAAACGTCTAAAACCTGTACCTTTATTTAAAATTGATACCTGGTAACTTTCATCAAGGAACCCTAACTCTAAATCAAATCTAGTGATAGCGTTTTTCCAATCTGTTTCAATATTTGGAGTAATACTATTAAGGTTTTGAACATTTTTTTTCATATAACTTAGAATTTCTGTAAACTCCACACTTAATCTTTCTTGGACGTCATCTTCAAATTTTTTTAAATCATCTTTATTATCATTAAAAAAAGAAGTGATAATGCCGTTTTTAAATTCATTTTGGAATACAGTTGCATTTGAATCTATACTTTGATCTGATTTGAAAAAACTAAAATATGGTAATTCAATGTTATAAC
>CAYYJO010000089.1:0-5963 GCA_964472265.1 uncultured Caldisericales bacterium
GTTCTTGCGTACCAATTGATTAATGGTAGGCATCCATCACCTCATTTTGCATACCTATATTGTATTTGTGCCTGCTTGTTGATAAGATCTTCATGATGCCTGCGAAATAGGGCTATTCTCCGCAGACTAATTGTCGCCCAACAAGGAACTATAAAATCAAAGGTTCAAGCACGAAGAATTATTTTAGCAACCGAAGGTTAACAGTCAAGGTAAGCATTTAATCAAGCTCGCAGCCAGGCAGGTTTTTGGGCCAATCTAATGCGATATAACGCAGCTCTCATCTTTGTTTTATTCGATTGTTAAACGATTTAACCGATTCGGTTTTGTTTCCTTGCACGGTGGTGATTCGAATTGTCGGAATTATGCAAGAAATAGTTTTTAATGCTCGATTTATCGACTTAATTTCATGGAAATGATGTCATTGATTCGTTGCGTTTTAGTGCGAGTGTCAGTTTCCAGGAAACCGTCCGGTTGTTTTTCCCCATGTTCTTTCATCGACAGGTAATCTGAAAATTTCTTATGGCAAAAGGTACTTATCAATACTGAATCTCTTAAATTCAATGACAAGCGAAAAATGATCGTTCAGCTTTCTACAAATCGATCATCACATTTTATAAGACAAGATATAACCGTTGTTACACGGCATAAGAAAATTGTAAAGACAGAGTTCGAGACCAATACCATCACACAAAAATAATTATGCACAATCCAACACCTCAAAGGCTTTAGAACACACATTGAACATCTTCCAAAAAAGATTGTTTTTCATCACCGATCTCGGCCGGCAATGTTTCAACTGCATAATTTGGGCAAGAATCACACAGACCGATGGCTGGTCTGCACAAAGACCCAGCTTGATTAGATGGATTCTTTTTGCTAGAATGCAGTTATGACTCATGAGGAATCAGCCGGTGGAGTTGTGTTCCTTGACGGCAAGGTCGTCATCCTCCAGCGGAAAAGCAACAAGAATTGGATATTGCCAAAAGGGCACCTAGAGATTGGCGAAACGCATGAACAGGCAGCCATCCGTGAGGTGTACGAGGAGACACACCTTGTCGCCTCCCCTATTGCCGATTGTGGCGACACACACTACCAATTCAAAACCGATGAAGGAAAAATCATTGACAAATCGGTCAAATACTTCCTCATGCTCGCACAGTCAAAGAAAGTCAAGACAGAGGTCTTTTTCTGCTATTACCTTGTTCTTCCCCCAGAGCAGGCGCTAAGGAAACTGACATTCCCGCAGGACAAGAAAGTGCTAAAATCAGCTTGGGAAACTTACAAAAAGATGGCAAAAGAGGGCAAGATAGTCAATGACAAGATATGAACTGGCCAAAGAGATAGCGATAACAGCTGGAAACCTGCAGATGAGCTTTTATGGCAGGGAGCTGAACACATCCATCAAATCCAGCAACGTCGACATTGTCACTGAAATTGATTTTGCAGTACAAAGTACAATTATATCCAGGATAAACCAGCAATTCCCTGAAGACGGAATCCTTGCGGAAGAGAAGTACGCCAGGGAGTCGAAATCTGAATGGAAATGGATAATTGACCCCCTGGACGGTACAACCAACTACTCACACGGCTTCCCCCTCTACTGTGTTTCAATCGGAGTTTACAAGGAGAGCCACGGTCATTACGGAGTAATCTACATCCCATGCCTAGAAGAGCTTTTCGAGGCTGAACGCGGACAGGGAACGACCATGAACGGCAAGCCGGTCAAATGCAGTGAAGTGAACAAAATTGACAAGGCAATGCTGGCAACCGGTTTCCCATACGACATAAACCCAATGGCTGAAGACAATGTTCCTGAGTTCAAAAAATTCCTGCAGGAAGCACAGGCTGTAAGGAGAGTCGGTTCAGCAGCGATAGCATTGGCCTACATTGCTTGCGGAAGACTCGATGGTTTGTGGGAAATGAAGCTGCGTCCGTGGGACATGGCCGCAGGTGCGATAATGATAAATGAATCTGGTGGAATGGTGACCGGTGGATACGGTGGCGAACCTTTCGATCTGTTCAACAGGAAGGTGGTTGCCTCAAACGGTCTGATTCATGACCAGATAATCGAGATACTCAGGCGATGACCGCCCAGACGATTCTCGACGCTTTAGGCCCCAACTACGATCTCTACGTTGACTGGAACCGTCGTTTGTCGGCGGAAATCCCGTTCCTGACAAAACTCCTCCGTTCAAGCGGAAACGCCAAGAAAATCCTCGACGTTGGCTGTGCAACCGGCATGCACGCAATCGAACTTGCCAAGCAGGG
Source organism: uncultured Caldisericales bacterium (assembly GCA_964472265.1). Lineage (GTDB taxonomy): Bacteria > Caldisericota > Caldisericia > JAAYUI01 > JAAYUI01 > JAGNLA01. The sequence goes on from CAYYJO010000089.1 coordinate 2,269, forward strand.
ATATGAAGTTTTTGGCATTGACGAATCAGAACGACTGATCGAGAAAGCCAAGAAAAACTCGCTTGAAAACAAGATTTACATCCCCTTCCAGGTGCTTTCCATGATCGACATCGAAAAGCATCCTGCAAAACCCTTTGATGCCGTTGTCATGCTCGGAAACATCATTTCGTTTCTTGAGGACGAGGATCAGGCTGTTCATTTCTTCAAGTCGGCCATGAACGTGCTCAAAACCGGCGGACATCTGATCGTCCAGACGGCCAACTATCGAAGGATGCTGCTTGAAGGCAACCGTTTCGAACTGGTCACAACCTGCCAGTCTGACATCATGTTCATGAAGGTGTACGACCTCGACCCCAAGAAGGCCAACCTTTCTGTGCTCATGCTCGAAAAAAACAATTGCTGGCAGATGAAATCCGTGACACAGCCAATCATGATCCTCAACAAGGAGGATCTCGTGAGGTTTGCATCACGCTCAAAATACGCCTCGATCTGTCTTTACGGGAAACTGGACGGATCGACGTTCCGCGGGGAGTCCTCAGACCAGCTGGTGGCAGTGTTTCGGAAGTAAAGATTTTTGTTGGAGGGGATATGAAAAAATTATTATTAGTGCCACTAATTATAATAATTAACATATCATGTATTCAACAAGAATGGTCATCAAACACAATTAGCTACCCAAATAATAAACAGGATATCAATTGCAGAAGTAAACTTTTTTTTGACCTTGAAAAAGTATACATTCAAACGCGTGAAACATCTCTCTATGTATCTAATATTGCAGTTGTTTGCCCACGAGATGGCAAAATTGGTCAAGTTCACGTGACAGCTAATGTTGATGGAAACAAAATTTTTGAAACATGGCTTGAATGCGATAAGAAAAATTATGTGTATATCGGGGATATTGCAATATCGTTAGAAAATATAGATGAATTTACTGAACTAGAATTGATTGCCGAGAATCAAAAAAATACTAATTCGTATACAAAAATATTTCCATATTGGTTTAACTATAAATCACCAGATCCAAACCAAATCCAACGTAAAAAAAATCAATACATCGACGAAAAGATAGGGAAAGAAATTATCGAAAAAGTTGTTTACCAGAATTGGTGGTATTCAGTACTACTAACTAAATCAAATATTGCGATAGAAGTTGATTTTACTGTAACAACAACCAAGCTCACTCGCGAGTTAACATTCAAACAACGCAGTTATGATCTTTGTGAGAACAAATTGATCGAAATCGACAAATTCTTCAATCAAGATTTTTCTGAGGAGTACAGCGGTAATCATAAAAATGGTCAGGTTGTTATTGTTCAAGAAGGCAATAAACTTATTTTTTATCGAGATTTATTTGATTCTGAAAAATATGATCCAGTAGTGCTTTATGACGATAATGTAATTAGTGTTTATACATTTGATGGTTTTATCATTAAACATGAGAAACAAAAAAGTAAAGTGATAAAATATTGGTATCATTATACTCGGGTCTATGAATTCAAATTTGATCATAATGATCCTGATCATTTCATTTTGCATATGAGTGCAGATCGTGGGAAAGGCGATATATATCTTGTATCATTCATCGATGGCAGCAAAATCAGGATTGACAAATAATCCCAATAAACATCAGTTAATATCTGAATCTATGTCTTACGTAAGCACACAGACCAGCTGGTGGCAGTTTTCAGGAAATAGTTTGTTGCCGTTGTGATTTTTTGTCCTAGAATCTCAGCATGAAAAAACTTAGGATTCTTGTTACAGGTGCATCGGGATTTCTTGGTGGTATTACAGCTGAAAAGCTTGCGAAATTGGGGCACGAAATCATCTGCCCGGTAAGGAAACCTTGTGAAATAAAGGGCTGCAAGGTGGTTATCGAAAAATATGACGGCGAGTACTTCAAAGACATTGTAGCTCCAATCGATGTTTTCGTAAACAACATCGGCCACATCAACGACCACCTCAGCTACGAAAAGCTCAGGCCAGTCAACGTAGAGATGCAGCCAAAACTGGTCGAAGCAGCCAAAAAGCTTGGAGCCAAGAGGTATATTCACATCAGTTCGGTTGCCGTCTGCGGAATGGGCGGGAAAGATTCACCAATCTGCGAAGACGACAGGCTTGGCGACGACATGGGCTACGGCAAATCCAAGCGTGAAGGCGAGATCGAAGTTGTTAAAAAATGCAAAGAACTCGGGATGGAATTGGTTATCTTGAGACCAAGCGCCATCTACGGCCCAAAATCAAAATCCGACAACGGCAAAAAAATCAGGATGCTTCTGAAAACTCCGATAAGGATGATCGGTACAGGTAAACAGAGATGGCACATTGTCCACGTTGATGACGTTGCCGATTCAATCATTTGCGCCATTAATGCAGAGGATGCCGACGGTGCCGTTTGCAACATCTCAGGACCAGACCCGATGACGGCAAAAGACCTGGTGAAAATGGCTTGTGAAGTCATGAAGGTTTCTCCAAGGGGAATCAGAATTCCTGGCTGGCTGACGAAAGCTGCTGCATCATTTGTTGAGTTCATATCACCAAAGAAGCCGTTTTTTGGGAAGTTTGCAGCCAATCTGCTGCTGGAGTCTCACGAGTATGATATTACGAGGGCGAAGGAACGTCTGGCCTTTGTTCCGTCACGCCACCTGCGCGACGAACTCCTGGAATCTTTACCAAAATCTTAGCACCAATCTTCTTGGCGGCAAGCCATCCGATCCTTAAAAACGAAGGCGCAAGCTGACCTTTACTCCTTTTTGAAAGAGTGTAGGCAATCTCTGCTCCAAAGAGAATGATCACAACCGAGAGGTAAATCCAAAACACAGCGCCAAGAACGGTTCCCAGAGCGCCGTAGATCATCTTGATCGTTGAGAAATATTCAAGGTAAATGGTAAACGCCCATTTGAGCAGGTTCCACAGCAACGCCGCAAACACCGCCCCCCAGAAGGCGTCCCTGAAACGCTTTTTCGTGTTTGGCATGATCAGATAGATGAGCAGGCAGAGTATGCCGAAAATGAGCCATGAAAAAACATTTTGAATCACTATCGCAAAAGCCGGCACATCCTTGATGATCGAATTGACGACCGGATTTGAAGTTACTGCTGCATAGCCGATTATTGGCGATGCCAGAATTCCAAACAGCAAGAGCGTGTTGAGGATCAGGGAAAGACCGATTGAGTACAGGTAAGACGACCAGATGGGGCGAAGCTTTGTCTCAAAAATCTTGTTGATTGAAAACTCCAGGCTTCGAAACATTCCGCCTGCCGTAAAAAGAAGGGTCACAATACCCCAGAAAGTTGTAATGCCCTGGTCAACTATCACGCGACCAAGCAGGTGCTTGAACCAATCAAGGGTTTTCTCATCGACAAAAAGCCTGCCCAAAACATCGTAAATCGACTTGAGAACATCCTGATTTTTAAGCAACATGCCAAACACTGAGAATCCAAAAAGGATGAACGGCACAATGGCAAGGAGCATGTAGAAAGAAACTGATGCTGCCAGGATGAAGTCTGAATGCGCAACGAAGTTTACACCCGATTCTGCAAGAATCCTGATGGGTCTAAGTACCAGTCTTTTAATTGTGAGATTGAATGAAGGCATTGTTAGGTTTTGATTTGGGAAAATGGTGGGTGATAGTGGACTTGAACCACTGACCTCTTCCGTGTCAGGGAAGCGTTCTACCGCTGAACTAACCACCC
>CAYYJO010000090.1:0-5957 GCA_964472265.1 uncultured Caldisericales bacterium
GACTAAAATATATAAATAATATTAATGAAATAATAAGACGATTATTGATGATATTAGATTATCTTTAGCATGAAGTATCGACTTGTGGCAACTTCTTGCTGTTTTTAAGCGTTATAAATATGCCCACGAGGACAATGATGGCGCCGATTGCGGCCAGCACGGAGATGGATTGGCCAAACCAGAACCAGGCGACAATCGATGCGATGAATGGTTCTGCAAGCGTTGCCGTTGTGGCCACAACTGGTGACAGACGCTTGCACGACATGTTAAGGAGTGCGTGTCCAAAAAATGTTGGGATGATGGCCAGTGAAACGATCCACCAGTAAGTGTTTGCGGTCAGGCCGGTGATTGGCTGGCCAGTAACAAGAATCATGACTCCGAAACTCAGACAGGTTGAAGGGTAGATGATTGAAACCGTCTGCCACGATGTTAGTTTTTCCTGCGCCTTCATCGAGAAGAACAGATAGAAACCACCAGCAATCAAAGCGCCAATCATCAACAAAATCCCAAGCAGCTGGCTGGGCTGGCCAAGGTTGTTGAAGACGATCAGAATCGTTCCGACAACCGATATCCCAATGCCAAGAAGCTGGACAGCAAGAGGTTTTTTGCCCAGGAATACGAATTCAAGAAGCATGACGACAACCGGCAACAATGCCAGCATGGTTGTGGCGATGGCAATAGAAACCAGTCTGATGCAGATGAACCAGGCTGTAAGATGCAGGAAGAAGCTGAACCCGGAGAGGGCAGCCCACCCCATCGATCTCCAGTGTTTAAGGGCTTCCCATGGTCGGCCAAACGGCATGACAAGCAAGGAACCGAGGCCAAGCCTGAGAAAACCGAGAGCAAACGGCATGGCTTCCTCGCTTTTTTTGACAAGCGGGCCGGCAAAACTCAGACCAATGACAGAAACTGTCAGGATAAGGTAGCTGATGGTGTCGTTTGAAAGTTTTTTTCCGTTTGCCACGCGCGGATGTTAGCAGGAAATGAAGGGTTGTAAACTAACAAATCATCTTGGCATTCTGGAATGCAGCTAGTTTTTGATCAGGAAGAAAACCCTGTAGTTTTCGTTGATCTTGATGTGTCTGACCGGTTTGAATCTGGCTTCTGTGATCTCCTGGGCGAACATGTCAAGTGTCGCAAAATATTTGGTGTTGTCAGTGTTTACGTGGGTTTTTGGGTTAACGTCCTCGGCATATTCGTCGGGAATGCCAAGCATTGTTGCAATTATCGCAACGCCGTCGGGCGTGAGGTTCTCCCTCAGTCGCTTGAGGAGAAACACCCTGTCTCCACCGATGATGTTTTGGAGCAACTGGTTTGCGATGATGAAATCGTAAGGAGGATTTGGAAAACCCCTGTGAGTCATGGCGTTTCCAACAAAAAATGACAGGTTGTCCGGCGGGTTCTTTGACTTGCACAGCTTCACGGCCGTTTCAGAAAGGTCGCAAGCCTCGACAGTGACATTCCTTTTTGCCAGCTCCAAAGCAAGCTCGCCCCCACCGCAGCCGATCTCAAGGATCTTCTGGTGGTGATGGAATTCGCCTGTCCTTGCCCAGTGCAGCATGAAAATAAAAGTCTGCTGCGATTCCTGGGGCCAGCCCATACCGCCTTCAGCCAGAATTTTCTGGTAAACAGGCTCCATATCGTAATAGTATTTTCTGATGTCTTTCCGTCTGCTCATATCAAAGCCAAAAAATTACTACTACCATTATAGCAAGGACGTGAAAATTTAAAAGGGGTTTAAAAAACCCTGAATTATAGTAATATCAAGTATTGCAAAAAGAAGAATGGTTGGAGGCTACTCCTCTTCCGAATCTTCCATCATTGAGAAGTTGTTGCCGTCGGGGTCGGTGACAAGCGCCATTGGGGCATCCTCCCAGACCACGACCTCTGCTTTTGCTTTCTTTATCTCTGCTGCAGCTTCGTTGATGTCGTCGACAACGCAGGTGATTCCGATGCCGCGTTCATCGGGATTGTCGCTCTTCCAGAGGGCGATTTCGACGTTGGCCAGCTGGATGATCTTGAAATTGTCATCCTCGGAAACAACCGTTGCACCGAGAACGTCAGTGTAGAAAGCCAGCATCTTTGCAACATCCGCGCAACCGATCTCAAACCTTACTTCATTGACCATCTCAGGCCTCCTTGATGTCTCAATGATCATTGCAAAAAACTGATTGTCAAGGGATGGCCAAAAGGTTTTGACTTGCAGAAGTCGAGGGACTATAATTGCGTCATGGGAAGAAAAATCTTGGCTCTTGTTGTGGTCACTGGAACCACGGTTTCAGTCGGGCGGGATGATTGTGAAAAGATATAGACCAACGGTTATATTTCTTTGTTTTACATTCATAATTGCATGTGTTACAACTGACTTTTCAGATGCCTCCAACTCATGTGACTGGCCAACAGAATACAGAACCCCAGATAACAACAGGATTGTTCCTGTAGAATGTGCACCAAAAACTGACAAACCCGTCAAGTTGTGGTCAGCAAAGCTTAATGGCCAGATACGTTCTACCTGCACAGTGGCAGATGGCAGATTGTTCATTATGACATCTACTCCGAGAGTAAAGCTTTATTGCCTTGATGCCTATTCCGGTTCTCCCCTTTGGGATTATGACATGAGTTATTCTGACAAACGAAAAATCTGCAGGATTGCTTCAGCAACAATAAGCGATGGCAAGGTGTATCTGACAAGCGGAGACAAGGGAGTTGTATGCCTGGATGCCAAGACAGGCTTCCCTGTTTGGCAAAGGATAGACACATCGCCAAACTCATCGCCGTTGGTATATAACAACAATGTTTTTGTAGTAGATGAGGTAATTTCAGATGAAAATAAATGTGAAGTTCTAAGTATTAAAAGCGATAATGGGGATATAGAGTCAAGGGACACAATTGATGTTACAAATTATTATGAAGAATGCAATATTTCAACTGCACCCGTAGAATATAATGACTTAATTTACATTCACAACAACAAAGAGAAATTATATTGCTTTGACCCAGTTGGAATAATAACCAGGGAAATAAAATTTGACGAGTTTATTTATACGGCTCCAATACTTTCAGATGACAGATGTTTTGTTCTGACTTGTGGCACTTTAGTATGTCTAAACATGGATGACTGGAAACCAATCTGGAAATTTGAATCTGAATTAATTGACGATCCAATCTATTGTACCTCTCCTCTCCTGGATAATGACAGAATCTACATCACAAGCCTTGCTCACGGCAAAATGATGCGCTGTATCGACGCCAACACAGGCAAGGAGATATGGGAAAACAGTGGCGTCTATGGCGTAGAATCAAACTGTACGATGGTTGGCAATAAAATCTTCGTCCCGTCAAACAACAGAGGACTCATGTGCGTTGACAAGAATGACGGCAAGATACTTTGGATCAATGAAGAATTGAAGGGCATGTCAGGCTCAGCACCAGCTATTGCAAACAACAGAATATACATTGCCACAGAAGATGGCACTGTCTATTGTCTTGGTGATCCTCCCTGTGGCGAGAATGAAAATGACAGCCAGATTACTTTTGAAGTAGGTAGCAAGCAATGGCAGGTTTGCGCTGAAGAGCAGAAACCATTGCCAGTTGCCGTTGAGCTCCAAAACGGAGTGCCTTTCATCCCATTTTCAAGCATTGCCAAGATCATTGGCGTAGAGGTTGGATGGGACAAAGACACAAAGAGGATGACGATCACAAAACCTTCAGACGGCAAGAGAGTTGTCGTCTGGGCAGGCTACAATATGGCCGTTGTTGACGGCATTGAGGTAGCACTGGATAAAACCAACAAGGAAATCAAACCCTATATTAAAAATGGCAGAATGATGCTGCCGGCTGGTTTCGTGTGTAGTTCATTGAAGCTGATTTATAGCTGGAACCAGGACTTGGGCAAGGTATCAATTATTTATAAACGCTGATCACCTCATCCAGAACTTTAGGAAATCGTCCCAGTCGCCTTCGTCAATTTTTCCGTCCTGCCTGATGTCACAGAGCGGATTCCACGAGTCTGGCGCGGGGTTTCCGTCCTTGTCGGTTCCTGTTTGTCCAAATTTTGTGACAAGCTCCAGGGCGTCGAGAAAATCAACGCTCCCATCCATGTTTGTGTCACAGTAAAGCGTAGGTTCCAGACAACGGGCGATGTGCCGAACCGTTGCAAGCCTGATTGATGCAATGTCGGGCTGGGTTTTTGCCGTCTTTGGCGTCGGAACAAAACCATGACCGGCATCCATCACCTTTATCAGAGCGCAAGAATTGCCGACAGTCACAAGTTTTTTTGCAAATACGGTCGATTGGCTGTAGGGCACAACAACATCCTTGTCGCCATGGATCATGAGAATCGGCGGATCATCGGCGGAAACGTAAGTGACAGGCGACGCTTTCACGGCAGTGTCGGGGCAGTCGTAAGGGTTGCAACCGAAGAAATCCTCGAGCGTTTTTATTCCCGGATTGTTTTTGTTGGTGTTGTTTTTCATCAGTTCCGGGAAGTCGGTTGGGCCAAAATAATCAACCACAGCCTGAACCCTGCTTGAGATGTTCTCAAGCCCCGGGCCATCCAGCCCTGCGCTTTTGTCGCTGGTTCCAAGCAAAGCCACCAGATGTCCGCCAGCCGATCCGCCCCAGATGCCGATTTTGTCTGGATCGATGCCGAGTATGTCAGCGTTTGCGCGAAAATATCTGACGGCGAGTTTGCAATCCTCTATCTGTGCAGGAAAAACAAGCTTCGGGCACAGCCTGTAATTTATTGCTGCAACAGCAAAGCCAAGCTGGTAAAAGAGATTGGCCTCTGCTGACTTTATTCCTGACGAAACACCTGCGCCTTTGTCGCCTGTAGTCCAAGCCCCGCCATGAATGTAGATGGCAAGAGGAACTTTCTGATCCCTGCAGACGGTCGGTTTGGCAAAATCAAACTTAAGATCGACATCCCCTGCTTTTCCGTAGACAAGATCAATCTTGCTTTCAACGCTGACTTTCACGCCGATTTTTGGCGGGAGAGGGCCGGGAACGATCCTGTCGCCAAGTTTCCAGATGGTTTCATCGGCCTTTGCCGGAACTGCCTGCACAGAAAGCATTATTATCATCAAAAGAGCGATTTTCCTCATTTTGACTCCTTTGATTTTCTGATACGACAGGTTTTACCTTTTTGTCACCTTCATGACGCTGGTTTTGAGCCGCTGCTCCTTGAGGTGACGCCTGACAACAAACGGGCAGTCCGTTCTTCTTCCGCACATCCTGTACGGCATCCCGCGGGAAAACGTCTGGCAACCCCAGCACCAGAGCATGCCAAAAACCTTGAAGAACCTTCTGTTGTCGTGTCTGATCAGGTTGCAGTACCTTTCGGCATCCCTTGGCCTGATTTTTCTGTAGTCGTCATTCATGGCGCACCTTGTCTGACATTGATGATGCGATTTTAAATCGGCATTGATACAAAAGCAAATCTACCTGAAGCCTTATCCTTTGATCCAGTTTTTTGCCTCATCCACGTTTGGAAAAACCGGCTTTTCGTTCTTCATGACGTAGTGGAGACCTTTTGGGATGTAGTTTTGCTCTGGTGGCGGGGAAACGCTGCACCATTCGAGTGCGTGTTGGTCGAGGGTGTGTTTGAGCTGGTCGAAAAAGAAGCGCAGGTATTCGACAGAGATGTCAAGTTTGCTGAAATCAAGGATGAAATTATATCTTCTGCCGTCTTTGCCGAAATGGTTTGACATCTGCTTGATTTGGTCGAATGAGTCCGGGCAGCCGTGGAAGCAGACCACAAGGCAGTCTGGGTCGAAGTTTTTGACCACTCGAACGCAAAAATCTCTGTCCATCTGGTTAAATTGTAAACTCTTCATACCCGCCATGCAATACTGGCAGAACAGCAAAAAAGTTCATAATTTTTCAGGATGTGACAAATGGTTATTGTTAAATAAGTTCAACAAACATTGCAAAAACAAAGTAAATCAGATGTTTAATAT
>CAYYJO010000091.1:0-5240 GCA_964472265.1 uncultured Caldisericales bacterium
TGTACCGGCGGAGCCGTATAAAAACACTCCCTCACCCTTAATCCCTCTCCCAGACGCAGTCTGGGAGAGGGAAAGCTGTGTTGGCCAAGCCTGTGTCGTAGAAGGCGATGGAAAATTGGTAAAATCCTTCGCCCAGCAATTCAGAGGTGGCACAAAGTCCATTCCTCTATACTTCGCCCGAAACGAATTTTGGGGAGAAGGTGGCTGAAAGCCGGATGAGGGAGTTTATGCGGCTCCGCCGGTTAAGAGCTGATCTCTAAGAACAAACCTATCTGTAATTCACTGGCCAAGCCAGCTTTTATTGATGTTCAATGCCTGGTTCAATCGGTAAATGCATATAGATATTAAGGAGCAAGAGTTACAATGCTCGAGTAAGGTCATAGTCGTTCTGAAAATGCTCAGATTTTCGGAAGCCCATTAGTATAGTAGGGTGATGTAACTTAACAAATCCTGTAAGCATCGATATTTTTTGACCTTGATTCGAAAAGTCAGTTTTAGTTAAACGATAATTTCTCTCACTGGGACTGCATTTGGTCTAACGCAAAAAAGTGGCAAAATATTTTTTAATCAAATTAAGTCTGTAAATATCGATATAATTTCCATTTAACAAGCTACTATTGACAATAGTAAATAGGTTGACTAAAATTCTTTCCATGATGAAAAAAGATAAGGTTTTGAGAGTCAGTGGAGAGAGAGCCGGCATCGGGATGACGATGGGCAGGCTCGAGTACAAGGTCTTTGACGCAGTCTGCAAACTTGGCAAGGCATCTGTTCGCGACATCCTGGACGCTGTTGGCTCAACCTACGCTTACACAACTGTGATGACCACCTGCGACAGGCTTGCAAAGAAAGGAATTCTCGGCAGGGTCAAGGACGGAAACCGTTACCTCTACACACCGGCAGCAAGCAGGGACTCGATGGACAAGGATGCAACCTGTAAGGTTCTTGAGAGTATTATGAACAGTATGACTGAACCAGTTATGTCAGGATTCCTGGACATGCTTGAAAAAACAGATTCCGCAAAACTTGAAATGCTTGAACGCATGATCAAGGAGAGGAAGGACAATGCTCGCTAGTTATCTGGTAAGCGCCTGGCTGATACTTGCCTGGCCGGCTTTCTGGCTTTGGGTTGGTTCAAGAATGGGCGCAAAGGATTTCACAACGATGGCCATCGTTGCATTCATGTCACTGACAGGATTTGCAGTGGGCATGGCAATGCTTGCAAGCACACTACCCCAGACACTCAAGAGCATAAACTTCATTCCGGCATACGAAAGCACAGCTGGAACTATCTACAAGGCACAGCTCGTTACGGCGCAATCTGTTTGGTATTACCTCATCATGGCGATACCGTGGCTGATCACCATTTACGTTGTGGCCAGGCTTGCATTCGGATTTGTCATCCTCAAGTCAAGAACGAAAGGATTCAAAAAGATTGATCACAAGCACCAGTCAAGGTTTGACGGAATCGCCTCAAAGATAGGCATCAAGCCTGTCAAAATATACGTTGGTTCAAACCTGCCCATTGCCTTCTCGGATTACAATGGGGTTTATATCGGGAAACCGCTGATTAATTCACTTCAGAAAGAAGACATTGATGCAATTATAGCCCACGAGTACTCACATATCAGAAGGCATGACGTCCCGGCCCACTGGCTCTGGCTACTCGTTGAATCCCTGTCTTTCGGATTTATGTCAAAAAAACTCTCAAGATCATATCTCCTCGATGTTGAAAAACATGCAGACAAAGATGCAGTGAAGGTGCTTGGATCACCATACCCACTTGCACAGGCGCTCGTAAGCGTTGCCAAACTCTCATCACCGGTTGCCGTCAATTTTGGCGGATCCGATGTCACCGAAAGGGCCTTAGCCCTTCTGGAAATTGATAAAAAGCAGGATAACGTGAAGCCGTTTCCAAAAATTGCCATGCTGTTCTGCCTTACGCTCTTTGCAGCCGTCTTCGCCTGGCCACATCCGACCATTCCGAGCATTCCGGGTGTATCGGAGGCAGATGCCCACAGGCTTATCGAAGGTAAAGCGCTGGCAATAAAGCAGTGGACGAACAACATAAACCAACCTGTCAGGATCAAGCTCTATCCGACGGAAGCCATAAAGACTCTGCCGGATGGCAGGGTAATCCTGGACAGAAGCATTACAATCGGAACCCTTTAGGAGGAATTCAAATGTTTGACGAATCAGAAAATACGGTGGATACCACCGCAACAGAGACTATTGTTTCGCACGAGGACAACTACAGCGGAAGACAACAGTACCAGCAGCAGCGCGAGAGGGAAACCTCAAGGAAAAATATTACCTGGGGCGGAGTCATCACGGTTGCACTCATCTTCTCGCTCCTGTTCGGAATGGGCGGAGGGCTTGCAGGTTACTTCCTTGGAAGGGCAAACGGCGGAGGATCGTTGGTTGTCATCAACCAGCCGACCCCGACAGTGAAGGTCAATGACAAGGAAGTCTACTCAGCCGTTGTCGACACGGTCAACAAGGTTTCACCGGCAGTCGTTTCAATCACGGTCAATGAAAAAGTGCCGGTCAGGTCAAGCAGCCCGTTTGACAACTTCTTTGGCGGAAGCCCGTTTGACAACTTCTTCGGCGACCCGAACCAGCAGCAGCCACCATCAGGGCGCAGCAACCCGAACCAGCAGGAATACCAGATACAGCAGTCGGCCGGTTCAGGAGTGATCATCAAGAACACCTGGACAGAAGGTCAGCCTCTCGTCAATGTAAATGAAAAAACAGAAAACGGCGAAGCACCGATGCCCAAGTTTGAAGGCTCGCTTGTGCTCACAAACAATCACGTTGTTGCAGCGCAGAATGCAGAAATATTCGTAGTTCTCAACGACAAGAGGAAGTTTCCGGCAACAGTTGTGGCAACCGACCCAATAGCAGACCTGGCCATCCTCAAGGTTACCGAAAAGAATCTTCCGACAGCTGAGCTTGGCGACTCAAAGGCGCTCAAGGTCGGCGAACCGGTCATCGCAATCGGCAACCCGTACCAGTTCTCAAACACAGTCACAACCGGCGTCATCTCAGCCCTGGAAAGAAATCTTCCTGGTGAACAGTCGACAACAGGACAGGGTGCATCACCAACCATGGTTGGAATCATCCAGACAGATGCAGCCATCAACCCTGGCAACTCAGGCGGCCCGCTCGTAACACTCGACGGCAAGGTCGTTGGCATCAACACCATGATCTACTCAAAGGGCCAGAATCTCGGATTTGCAGTCTCCTCAAACACAGCCAAAAGAGTTGTTGGCGAACTCCTCAAGTACGGAAAGGTATTGTGGCCATACCTTGGAATTTCAGGCACTGACATGACCTCTGAAATTGCAAAACAGATGGGCATTTCCAATATAGAAGGCGCTTTCGTAGCAAGAGTAAACAGCGGTCCTGCAAGAGAAGCTGGCATTTTTGCAAATGACATCATCACATCAATCGACAACGTCAAAGTCACTTCCTTCGAACAACTCCTTATGGAAGTCAGAGCAAAGCATGTTGGAGACGTTGTCATCCTTGGTGTCAACAGAAGCGGCAAGGAGCTCAAGATCAAAGTCAAGCTTGCCGATCTGCCTGTGTCAGTAAACCAGCAGTAACCAAGCAAGAACGCAAGGCAATCCGATTCAAGCCCCCGGTGATACCGGGGGCTTTGCCTATATTTGGGGTTTTTGAATCGGTGTTTATCGGTAATTCAATCTCCCAATTAACAAATTTTTTGCCAAAAAACGTTCCAATCAAAGCAATTTCCACATCATGCGGCAACCCCGAAAGGATTTTCCACATATTCCATTTCTTTGAACTTTTGGGGTGGGTTCAAAGTATTACCATCAAATATCTCTTATGATGCGGAAGGAGCATGACAATGAGAAAGTTAATCACGTTAGGAGTTACAGCCGCACTGGCCCTTGCCCTTCTGAGTCCGCTTGCAACCATCAGCAACGTAATGGCAGAGACAAAGACAGCACTTTTTGCCATAACCAGATGGATCCCGCTAGGACAAGACAGACAGGGCCAGACACTGCCAAACGGCAGACAGGTGCCGTGGACATACGGTTCAGAGTGGTGGGGAAGGTCAGGATATCAGATGCCGTCCCAGCCAAGATACTGGACAATTGTGTACCTTACGGTCATACCTGCCGGTGGACAGTCTACCGAGAAGGATGAGATGAAGTGCATCCTTGATGACCAAAACAGGATTTGGCTCGATCCAGACGGGATCTTCCACAACCCGTACGAGAGGGAGAAACCGGATCCACCGGGACAGTGCTACCCGGCAAACCTGAAAGCCGACAACACGACAGCCAACAATACTATGGGGCCATACGAAGTCGGCGACTATGTAAACTTTTTCCACGACAAGGGCTACTGGTTCTCAAGGCTCTCGACCTACCCGCTCCACCAGCCCTACACCTTCCCCTACAACTTCTCGGGAAGACTGATGAAGTTTGGAAGCGCCAGCCTCAGTGGACAGGGCAACGCCCTCATTCTCGCTGATGTTCTCACGACATCATGCGACCCGTCGATCTACTATAACCTCTCGGTTGAGTCAGATTTGTGGGAAGGAATGATCCCGTCAGTTTCAGCTGCAACGCTTTACAATCCTGAAAACCCGACTTCAAGGATGTCCCAGCGCATCAACAAGGCGACAGCCCTTGGCGCAACCTCGGGCGATTTCAACGTTCCAGCAACCACTTTCATGAACCTGAAGCTCAACTACAGGGAATACATCGGAATCGAAATCTTCAAAGATGACGGCGTAAACAACATCAACAACGGAACCGGCACATGTTTTGCCCAGAACCTAAATGATGACTACAAGGCCGGAGTGTCTTGCGAAGATTACATAGGCGCTCAGGGTTCGTCCTCAAACGACATCGATGTTGGAATTTCTCTTAGGCCTTTCCCGACAACGTTCATGTTCTACGATGCCGGTGGGCTTGGTTTTGGCTGCGGTGAAGCCATTTACGACAACCAGAACAACAATCCCGACGTCTTCAACAACCAGATCGTAAACGTCGGCGACGTGAGAATGACCACCGTCACAGTTTCAATCGGTGGCGGAATTGTTACTTACAACGCTGGATCAGTCGTCACTTCAGGCGACGTAGACAACGGCTTCATTCTTTCGGCAATCGCAAACGTCGGCTACTTTGATTCAGACAACGACGGAAACTTCAAGGAAGGCGAGTGGGTCTATCAGGATGCTGACCTCAGCGCCTCAGTAACAC
>CAYYJO010000092.1:0-4951 GCA_964472265.1 uncultured Caldisericales bacterium
TACAAATTATCTTTATTCATTCAGTGTTAACACATCAATTCTGTACAAGCCGATCCCCTATAACAACATTGATGGCAAATCAAAAGGAATTGATTACAAGTTGTCTGAAGTTAAGTTCTCAACCAAAATGATGTACAAAATACAAACCCGATGCGATAAGATTGTCTGGTTTTGGGAGAATAATGATGTAAAAGGTGACATCCTCTGCCAAACCAAAGACAGATTGATGTTATCCTATTATAACATCAAAGGTTCATTGTTGTTTGAGCAAAAACTTAATAAGCCAATGATTATTTCAGGTGCAGTTGAAATTGGATTAGATAAAAATATCTGTAGTTACGATGGCAGGTATTTTTCAATATTTTCAATCCTTAACAACAAACTTGAGTTGTTAAAACAGACTGATACAGAAGAAAATGGCGATTTGAACAAGTCTTTCTTTAATGATAAATACTTCTTCAACATGCATCCAGTATTAGTCGAAAAAGATTATGTAACCTTATTTAATGGCTATCGTATACTTATTATGGATACGAAGTCATGCACTATATTATATACAATTAGCAAACAAATGATTGATACATCATATGGTCGAGACATATTAACTTTGGATGATGGCGTTTATTGTTTGAGAACAAATCGTAACCCACACAAATCTAATACGTCCAAATCTTTCTGGATGTTAGACAAGATCGCAACTGGCGATTGTCAGCAGATATTTACCGTTGTATATGATTACTTCAATTACGGCTTTGTACAAAGCAACCCACAATCATTTTCAATACTGTTAATGGAACGAGATTCAAGCTTATTGTTGTCAAAAATTCATTCAGATAATTTCCACTTATCATCCTCTCCGGAAATAAAAGGCAAATATGCATATAGTTATGCAAATACAGAACATGCATGGCTAGCCACCTCTATGGGACTTTATAAGTTTTCTTTTGAGGATTTGAAATAGAATTATTCATCCTTAGTTACAGCAAGTGGATCTCATGCTCTTTGAACGTTCAAGACAGCCCTGCAATATTTGCTTGTTGTTATTTACACCTTAAACCCAATATAGCAAAATTTACCCAATTGATGTAAAATTTCACCAAATGGCTCAAAAAAAGAAGGTGAAGAGGAAAAAGAACCGCGTTGGCAGGGCTTTGTTTCGGCTTGTCCTGCTTTTGTGCGTCTTTGGTCTGCTCATCTTCGGAGCGGTCAAGCTCTTAGGCTGGCTAACAGGCGTTGTCACAGGCAACAGGCAAACGGTCACACTGTATTTCTATGACGACGTGATTGGAACGCTGGTTCCGGTTGAACGATCAATCAAGGCTGGCTCGGACCTACCATCGGCTGTGGTTGGCGAAATCCTCAATGGGCCAACAGTTGCTGACCATGCCCAACGGACGGTGGCTGCAGGAACAACGCTCAATTCGCTGACAAATGAAGAAGGTGTTGTGACTGTTAACCTGAGCAAATCTGCTCAAACACCGGCTCCGCCATGCACCGAGGAGTACAGCCTCTATTCAATCGTCAACTCCCTTTGCCAGCTTGAAGGCGTAAAGTCAGTCAAATTCCAGATCGACGCCCAGACGCCTCCGATGTACTGGGATGTCTACAGGCTCGACCAGGAGTTCAAAAAACAGGAGATCACGATACCACCGACACAGCAAGTCGGCATCTTCTTCCCTGAAAAGCGAGGAAGATACGTCGTTCTTGAGCAGGTGACCGTCAGAAAAACAGATTCAGTTGCCGAGTTGGCAAGGCTGGTCATGAGGCGCTACATCCAGGGCCCAAAAAATCCGATGCTCAGAGGCACGCTGCCAGTCAACCTCAAGCTGCCTTCGATGAGCTTCTCAAGCGGGCTTCTGAAAATCAATTTCTCATCCGATGGCTTGAATCTGTCAACCGATGCTGCAGGAGAGCAGATTTTTGCCCAATCGCTGATCTGGACGCTCACCGATGTCAGAAACGTAAACAAGGTCAGGGTGCTTGTTGACGACAAATCGGCAAGCCTTGGCGGGCACATCTCGTGGAAAGACGATTTCACAAGGCTTGACCAAAGGCTTGTGGACAGCCCGACTGATTCGATGGGTGATGCAGCGTTGGTCTATTTTGCTGCCGATTTCGGCGACGGACTGTACGCTCCGGTGCCAAGGATTCGCTTCCTGACAGGTCCTGCCTTTGACCGTGAACCTCTGGACAGGTTGTTTGACGGCACTGATCCAACCGAACGTGAACTTGGCTTGATTTCCTGCGCTCCACCAGACACAAAGCTGCTTGGAGTGAAAATCAATCCTGACTCGACCATCATCGATGTCAGCGCCCAGATTGGAAAATCTCTCAACCAGTCATCGGAATCCACTTTTGTCAGGCAGATTGTCCTGACAGCAACCGATTCATACGAACAGAGGAACATCCCTGTAACCATCTCAATTGAAGGCGATGAAAACAGGGAATCGCTCCCATACGGCACCCTTACGAGGAAAATTTCGAGGCAGCCTTGAAAAAACTACTCCTTCTGGCAGCCCTGTCCCTCCTCCTTGTCAGCTCCCAGACCGAGTATGTTTACTTTGTCAGGTCGGCCAAACCTGTGGGTGAGGTGGTTAGGTATTTTGACGGCAAGTATGACTGCATTGTAAAACCCTCGGAATTGCCAAAAGACGTTGAAGTTCTGTCAGTCCAGTCAACTCACCAGCAGCTTGGAAAATACCACGATTACGTAAAAGTTGGCAAGGAGCTTCATGAGCTGGCCGAAAAATATCCAGACAGATGCGAGGTTGTCGACATAGGAACCACCCTGCAGGGTCGAACCATCTGGGCAATCCGGTTCCAGCCAAAAAAACCGTCTCCTGGCATCCTTTTCGTTGGCGAGCATCATGCAAGGGAGTGGATGAGCGTTGAGGTTCCAATGGCTCTTGCCCACTATTTTGCCGAAACGCCGAACGCCGACAAGAGGGTTGCAAGATGGATGGAAACCTACGACATCTGGATTGTGCCGATGCTCAACCCTGACGGCCACCAGTACGCAATCGACACCGACAGGATGTGGAGGAAGAACCGACACCCGTTCCAGGTCGGAACTTGCGGGACAGATCTGAACAGGAACTATGCTTTCAAGTGGGGCAACACAGGTTCGATTGTAAACACTGACAGTGAGACATATCCCGGCCCAAACGCATTCTCAGAGTTTGAAACACAAGCCATCAAAAGACTGGCTGACTCAATTCCTTTTTTGGCTGCAATCACCTATCACACTTACGGCAACATGGTGATTTATTCATGGAATTTTGGCTACGAAATGGCGCCATACCAGGAAAGGCTTGAGCGCATCACCGTTGAGATGGCCAAAAAATCCGGTCTTGCCAAGAAAAAAAGCCTTAACGCCAACATGATCACAGACTACAACTACACAGTCATGAAAGGAACCGAACTTTACGCAGCATCAGGCGACCTGTGCGACTACATGTACAGCGCTTATGGAACACCAACGTTTACTTATGAAATGACAAACGGCGCAAACGGTTTTATTAACACGGATGAAGAGATAGAGCCAACAGTTAATCTCGTTTTACCGATGACCTTCGAGCTGTTTGACGCAGTTCCGAAAGAATATGGAATCTTGTATGGCAAAGTGACAGACACATTCGGAAATCCACTATCAAAAGACATTTACTTCAAAAACATTGAATTCCCTTTCAAAACTGACCCTGAAACCGGCAGGTATCACCATGTCGTGCCTTTGGGAGATTCCTACTTAAGGGTGAAAATTGACGGAAAAGACAGATTTATCAAGGTGAACCCAACCGGTCTGATGAACTGGTTCCCAATTGTTATAGGTGGGTCAGAAAAGTTGAAGCTTTCAGGGAAAATCGTTGACAACTCCGGTTCGGAAATAAAACGAACCGTTATCCTGTCAGATGTTTCGGGGGCTGAAATCAAGAAAAGCGATAATTCTTCAAAGTTTTCATTCACTGATCTGCCTCAGGGCAAATACACCCTGAAGATTTTTGGAACAGATTCAGTCACCACTCAGGACATCACGCTCAAGCGCTATATGGAACTAACGCTCGAATCAAACTGACGGCAAGCCCAAAAGAAAAAAGCCCGGGGTTGACCACCGGGCTTTGGTGATTTCGAATAAATCCAGAGTTTACGGACGATCGCCAAGTGGCATCGGTCTTCCGGCATCTCCACAGTCTGCTCCACCACGGTCATTGCCTGGCCATGGATTCTCGACTCTGTCTCCGCCATTGTTGCCTTCGCGTCCACCGCCTGGCTGCTGATTTCGGTCACTGTTACCAGCACCCTTGTCATCGCCATTGTCGGACTTCTTGTCGTTGTTGTCCTTCTCTTTGTCTTTGTCCTTGGTCTTGTCGTCACCGTTGTTGTTCTTTTTGTCGTTGTTGTCTTTGTTTTTGTCTTCTTCGCTCTTGCCGTCTTCCCTGTCACCTACCGGTGGCGGGCAACCGCACTTTTTGAAGAATTCACGGCGATCTTCACGTTTGTCTGCGATTGCGTCACGGAGTCTTCTAAGTCTGTCGAGTTCGTGACGGAGCCTGTCAAGCTGGTCAAGGAGCGCATCAAGTCTGTGAACCAGATGACGGAGCTTGTCAAAAATCGGACCTTTCGGTGGCGGTGGTGGTGGCCCCTTTGGCTTGTCTACGCCATTGTTGTCACCTTCACCCTTGTCGTTGCCGTTGTTGTCCTTCTCTTTGTCCTTGTTCTTGTCATCGCCGTTGTCGGACTTTTTGTCGTTGTTGTCCTTGCTTTCGCCTTCGCCCTTGTCGTTCTTGTCTTCGAGCTTCTCTCGCCTGTCATCGCGACGGTCTGCGACCTTCCTCAGATGGTTGAGGATCTCGTCACGCAGTTTCTGGATCATGTCCATCCTGTGACGGATCGCTGCCATGAGATCATCGATGGCATCGCGAAGGTTCGGGCATCCACCTGGATTGTCTCCAGG
>CAYYJO010000093.1:0-4907 GCA_964472265.1 uncultured Caldisericales bacterium
CCTCTTCACAAGAGGGGCAAAAACACTCCCTCACCCTTAATCCCTCTCCCAGACTACGTCCGGGCGAGGGAAATTTATCAGAATCCTTCGCCTGCGTCAGCGGGAGAAGGTGGCTGGAAGCCGGATGATTAAAGCGGCTCCGCCGATAAAGAACTGAACCCTTTGATTATCCTTATACTGAAATCGCGGAGCAAGTCCGTCGATTTCTTTCAAACAAAGTGATCACCAAAAAAAATAAGAAAGATCAATATTTCATTATTTTCATTCATGACCACTTAGGCACAAAGATTTCTCGAATTTACTTCGAGAAATCAGTAAAAACATGCATCGAAAGGTCAAGCTTTATAATCCCAGACGAAGTCGAGGCAAGAAAAAGACTATCCGTTGTGAAAATCCTTGCACATGATATAATGTCTCCAAGGAGGAGCCATGCGTGAGCGACACAAAGGCATAAGGGTGATTTCAAGCGGAGCTGGGCCGTCACAGATTTTTATGTTTTTCATCTTCATTGCCGCCATTTTTGTAGGCATTGGCTGGCTGCTTATCATGCTAATCAAAAGCATTTCTTAAAAAGAAAGGAGACAGGTACAAACAACATGAGCGGTTTATCTGAAAGCAAAAGGGACACCTTGATTTCGGCAATTGTTTTTGTCGCAGCCATAATCGTTACGTCAGCCACTATCTGGGTGGCGATTTCCAAGACTGAAAAGATAGATTCATTGATTGAGAGCATGACCTACACTCCGATAACAGTCGAGGAGAAGAGCGCCAAAACAATTTATTCAGATAACCTTATAACAGTATCTTCAAACAATCCCGTCAAATGCACCAAAGAAAACAACGGTGATTACAAGCTTACTACAAACGATGCCTCGATCACTGTAACACCGGTTCCAGTCTCCCAAAACCAGGATCCGCTTTCGTTGGTGGGCAACATCGATGGTAAAACGGCCACATATCGGACATACAACGGAGTCTTGTACACCGGATTCCCGACAAAAGTTGCTAACGAATACGTTTACTACGTTTTGAGGGGTCAGTGGCTTTTCAGGGCAACCTGCACAAATGTCCCTGAAGTCGAGTATGAGGCAATGTTAGGCTCAATTTCGTACAACAATCCTGGCTACTTCAAATCCCTGGACGTTGATCTTGGAGATGACGTTGCATTCAAGACTTTCTACCCGGATAATGGTCTGAAAACCGAGTATTTCTCAAACGCAACGCCAAAAAACGGCGTGCTTGACACCGGAATGTTCACGGTCAAAATGCCTGACGGCTGGGATCTTTACAGAACCGAAGAATGCCTCGTGATCTTCAACAAAAACACTGCCGGTGAACAAGTGGCCATCTTCACCCTCAGGTCGGTGACCTTCACCGAGAAAAGGTTTGCCAGGTTCCTGGACAAGGTTTACGGCGGGCACACCGAATTTGGAAGGGAAACGCTTGGAAAGCTGGAGTACGTTACAACCGACGTTCAGAACAAAAACCAGATTGATCAAGTGCTCGCTGTTCCAATCAACAGAATCTTCGGTCTGATGATCCAGAGCCACTCAAAGACAGGAAAACTCACGCAAACCCAAAAAGAAATAATTTCATCCATCAGTTTCAAATAAGGTAGACAGGCTGGCGGCTCCTCCTTGGCGTTTGCCGGCTTCATCGAAGGGGGCAAAAATGGCAGGTTTTGAAAACGATAATTGGCGAAATTTTATAAGCTTGATGCTGGTTTTGATTCTGGCTGCAATCGTCGGATTTGGCACTTTCTTTGTTATCTACAGTCTAAAAGGTGGTTTTGCCTCGAAGTCCGAAGGAACCGCTAATAGTCAGGTTGCCTCAAAACCAACAGGCAATCCGTCATCTGAATCTTCAGTGAAAATGATCGACAGCTTTAAAAACGAAGCAATAGAAGCTATAGAAAGCAATAGCCTTGAGAGTGACGAAAAAACTGAATCATCAATGGACGATTCTGACATTGAACAAAGTATCAAGTATTTTGAGTTTGAGTATGGACTGTCAGAAAAAACATCGTCCATTAACGAAATCCCGCTCCCAAAAACACCGAAAAAACCAAATCCCATAGACTTCTCAGGCTTAATAATCACAGGCAATCGGCTTGAAACCGACATGTTCACCCTGACGGTTCCGGACGGCTGGGAAGCCTGCAACGCCGGCGACTGCATCTTCATGTACGACAACAGGCACCAGTCCGAGAGGCTGTACCTGTTCACCCTGAGGTCGATCAAGTTGACCGGTGAGGATTTTGGAGCTTTTCTGGACAAGGTTTTCGGCAACCACGCCGGTTTAAAATCCTACACCATTAATGAAAACGAGTACGTTTATTCAGATGTTTCAAAGGGCAAAAAAACGATACAGGTGCTCCTCAAGCCGCTTGGAAGCAGTTTTGGCCTGATGATGCAGTGTCACTCCCAAACCAACCGGTTGACGAGCTGGCAAAAGGAGATCGTCGAATCGCTGAAATTGAAGCCGATCAAAGAAACGATCAATGCGACCAAGTAACGGGAATCGCCGATTGAAGAAAGCACTGGTTGTCTGTCTGGGCATTGCGTTGCTTATTGTGTCGGT
The DNA here is from genome assembly GCA_964472265.1 of uncultured Caldisericales bacterium. Lineage (GTDB taxonomy): Bacteria > Caldisericota > Caldisericia > JAAYUI01 > JAAYUI01 > JAGNLA01. Next base: position 2,581 of record CAYYJO010000093.1, read on the forward strand.
TGCATTCTTCGTAAACAGCTTGATCAATCCGTTCATTCGGATTTCAAATGCCACACTCAAAAACATCAGTCTGGGTGGAATAAGGGTTGACAATTCTGATCGTTGGTACAGCATTGCACCACTGATCTATCTTGATGGCTCAAAGCTGGTTATTTACAAACCCGTCTACCCATACGATGTTCTGGGAACGATAACTTTACCTGAAAAACCCAAGTCCTTCAGGTACTTCACCTGGCAACTGGAGTATGGCGCAGCCGAATGGGAAACAGATTTTTTGTTTACAGGGAACGAGATGTTGCGTTGCCTCAGGATTGACGAAAAATCCTGGAGTGCACAGCAGAAATGGGCAACAAAGATCGAGGATGAAAATATTGTGTATGCACAAAACATACTGGCAGATTTCAAGGATCAAAATGAGATTCTGCTTCAGTCTGATGACAAAAAACACCTGAGTTTTTATGATTATTCAGGCAGACTTCTAAAAACAAAAATTCTTGATGAACCTATCTATTTCACAGAATGTCATGGGGTTCAGGGGTCATACCTGATCGAAACTAGAAGATGGAAAAAAATTGATCTGGGTAAACAACTTGACCCCAAGAAAGTCATTTTCTATTCATATAATGAAGTTTATGACGGAAGTTCCCTGTTAACTGTGGATTATTACAACGAGAAATATGAAAAAATCATGGACATTCCAGATCTCATCGCCTTTGAGATGTATCCGATTCAGCTTACCAAAAAAGACGGCACATACTTTAAGAACAGAACAACCGGAAATCTCGAAATATTAAGCACCAATCAATGTTTCATGCAGCTGGACATGTCGGTTGGCGAAAGTAGTGAAAACTGTATCAGGCTTTTTTCAAGCCAATTAGATAACAGTGTAGAGCTTATGATCTTGAAGTCTGATATTTTTGACATCCTGGACATGGATTTTGACATACCATATAGCAGAATTTTCATGTTTGAGAATGCTCCCGGCAAATTAATCGATTGTTATGGCGGAATAAAAAAGTTGTATGTGACGACTGATCGGGGACTGTTTGAATACGACATTTCTGCTGTGTTTTAATACTCCCCTTGATTTATGCCTTATCACAAACACAATCAGAAACTGTGAAAAACGAGACAAACAGGTTCTTCTTCCTCGACCAGCTCAGGGTTATCCTGGTGTCAATCGTCATCTTCCTGAACATGAGCGGAACGTTTGGCCAGGCAACACCCTGGTTTGTCAGGATCGGCCAGCCTGACTGGCTCACACAATTTGTCTCCGGCTGGTTTGTCGGAATCATGCGACCCTGGCTGCTTGGCGTTTTTTTTCTAGTCACCGGCGCGCTTGCTGCCAAAATCCATGAGGCCAAGCCAAAACAATTCACCGCCGACAGGCTCACAAGGCTTGGCATTCCCTCGCTTTTCTATATCGTCCTCATCAATCCTGCGCTTGTTTACCTTGGCAAAGCGGGGAAGGTGTCTTTCTCTCAGTTTGTTTCGGACTGGGCGGCATTCAAAGTCATCGGTACCGGCCCGCTCTGGTTTGCAATAGTCCTTCTTGTCGTTTCACTTTTGTTTGGGTTTTTCAGAAAGTTTGGTGACATCAAGCCTGTCGGATTCCCTTCAGTTCCAGGTTTGTTGGTGTTTGGCCTTATCCTTTCGGCGGTAACCTTTGTTGTCAGGCTTTGGGCTCCTGTTGGCGTCTACGTTTGGGGGTTTCACCTCGCTTTCCTGCCACAGTTTTTTGCAATGACTTTTATCGGCCTGATCGCCTACAAGTCGGGCTGGCTTGAAAAAACAACGACGGGGCAGTTTTGGGTTTCGCTTGCCCTGTCGGTGGTTTGCATTGCTATCTGGCCACTCATCAGCGCACCGGCTTTTGATGGCGGATTCACAATCCAGTCGGTCACCCGAACGATTTGGGAATCAGTGTTGCTTATCTGCGCATCGTTTGTCTGTGTCCACGGCGCAAGGCTCTGGTTGAACAGGCAGACAAAACTCTGGTGTTTCCTAACAGAAAACGGCTACGGCGTCTACGTCCTCCACGCAATTGTGCTGGTTGCGGTCGCCCTCACGCTTGGCAGCATCGGTCTCCATCCGCTTGTCATGTGGCTTTCACTGTCTGCGCTTTGCGTTCCTCTGACCTTCGCCACCGCCTGGGCTTTCCGAATGATTCCGGGGATGAGAAAGGTTTTGTAAACCCCTCTCCCAAATCTTAACAACTCCTGTTATCATTGGTTGTAAGATTTCTTTTTCAAAATGTTCTGGAGGTAAAGATAATGCAGGAGTTGCATGAAGAGTGCGGAGTGTTCGCAATTGCCGGCCACCCAAAC
>CAYYJO010000094.1:0-4852 GCA_964472265.1 uncultured Caldisericales bacterium
GTACACCTGCCTTGTTACGACTTCACCCTCCTTACCGAGCACACCTTCGGCGGTCTCCTCTTGCGTTAGAGATACCGACTTCTGGTGCACACGACTCGGGTGGTGTGACGGGCGGTGTGTACAATCCCCGGGAACGTATTCAACGCAGTATGTCTGACCTGCGTTTACTAGCAACTCCATCTTCACGCGGGCGAATTGCAGCCCACGATCTGTACTGGGGCACGGTTTGTGGATTGGCTCAGCCTTGCGGCTTTGCATCCCGCTGTCCGTACCATTGTCGCATGTGTGTAGCCCTGGACATAAAGGCCATGAGGATTTGACGTCATCCCCACCTTCCTCCAGTTTGTCACTGGCGGTCTCGTTAGAGTGCCCGGCCGAACCGATGGCAACTAACAACAGGGGTTGCGCTCGTTTAAGGACTTAACCTTACATCTCACGACACGAGCTGACGACAACCATGCAGCACCTGTGCAACAGTTCTAAGATTGCTACTAGAAGGGCTCTACTTTCATAAAGCTTTCCATTGCATGTCAAGCCCAGGTAAGGTTCTTCGTGTAGCATCGAATTAAACCACATGCCTCGCTGCTTGTGCGGGCCCCCGTCAATTCCTTTGAGTTTCAACCTTGCGGCCGTAGTCCCCAGGTGGAATACTTAACGCGTTGGCTACGGCGGTGAACAGATTGAACTGCCCACCACCAAGTATTCATCGTTTATGGCTAGGACTACCAGGGTATCTAATCCTGTTTGCTACCCTAGCTTTCGTGCCTGAGCGTCAGTTATGGACTCGGAAGCCGTTTACACCACGGGTGTTCCTTCTAATATCAACGGATTTTACCTCTCCACTAGAAATTCCACTTCCGTCTTCCACACTCTATCCTGCCAGTTTTAGGAGCAGCCCCAAGGTTAAGCCTTGAGATTTAACTCCTAACACAACAAGACGCCTGCGCACCCTTTACACCCAGTAATTCCGGATAACGCTCGCTCCCTACGTATTACCGCAGCTGCTGGCACGTAGTTGGCTGGAGCTTATTCGCTTGGTACCGTCAGACGGTATTGATGTTGTCGCAACCGTGTTCTTCTCAAGCAAAAGAACTTTACAATCCTAAGATCTTCGTCGTTCACGCGGTGTCGCTCGTTCAGGCTTTCGCCCATTGACAAAAATTCCCGACTGCTGCCTCCCGTAGGAGTCTGGGCCGTGTCTCAGTCCCAATGTGGCTGTCCGTCCTCTCAGACCAGCTAACCGTCATAGCCTTGGTGCAGCCGTTACCTCACCAACTAGCTGATAGTGAATAGGTTCATCGCAAAAGCGACAGCTTGCGCCGCCTTTCTTTACAGAGGTTTTCCTCCGCAACATTATCCGGTATTGTTCAATCTTTCGACTGGTTATCCCGAACTTGAGGGCAGATTCCCTATTTGTTACTCACCCGTTTGCCGCGATACCCTTGCGGGCACGCTCGACTTGCATGTATAAGGCACACCGCCAGCGTTAATCCTGAGCCAGGATCAAACTCTTCGAGCAACTTTTTTAGGTGCTCTAAGTTTTGATTGCTCAAAACACACCTTTTTGTGTCTTTTTTTTATTGTTATCCAATTCTTATAAAGGAATTGAGGATTCGCACTACCTAGTTTTCAAGCTGCCTTGCCACTGAGGGGTCCTTCCGGATTTCCGTCAGTGAATCTCAAGATTACCACTTTTAAGGTTCTGTGTCAAGTGCTTCACTTTCGTTCCGCAGTCGACAGTTTGAAAAGTTTACTGAAAATGGCCGACTTGTCAACAGGGTATTTTAACTGAACCAAAATCGGTAAACTTGATTGATATTTTCTACATTCTTTGAAACGGGTCAACCAAGGCAAGTTAAATGGTTTTTGTGGTGCAAGATGACGGTTTTATTGAATATTAAACCCCAACAAATATTGTTTAGCATTGCATTTTATGATGATAATATGTATCGAAAACTACAGGGTTTACCCAAATCACTTAAACCCAGGTGCCAGTATAATCTCAAAAAAGCCTGAACTTATCTAACATTTTCCAATTTTTTCAACTTGCATGCTCAAGCCTTCGAATTGGAACTAAACTATGTTTTATCCAATGTTATATAACCATCGTCGTACCCGGAGCACCCAAAACGATCCAACCGATTTGAAACCAAAAATCCCAATCTCACTTCGATTTAACAGTTATTATATTGCAAGTATTTTGCATTTAGATACCATCCAAACTATGAATACCAACAACGAACAAATCCTCGGAAAATCCTGCATCGTTGAAGCTGCAGGACTACCACTTTCATCTGCTCCTGAAAACTCCTCATACATTATAACGGGTTACAAAGACTGCACCCAAAGGCAAAGGCTGAGCAACCTCGGGCTTGGAATTGGTGCAATCCTTGAAGTGATAGCAAACATCTACGGTAAACCTCTGATCATCTTTGCCCGCGGTACACGTTTTGCCATTTCAAGGCGTGCTGCAGCCGAGATACTGGTGAAACATGAAATCCATTAAGGTTGCCGTTGCAGGTAATCCAAACTCTGGAAAAACAACCGTTTTCAACCAGCTGACAGGCTCGAGCCAAACAACCGGCAACTGGACTGGAGTCACCGTTGACATAGCATCGGGCAAAAGGATTGTTGGCGACACAGAGATAAATTTCATTGATCTCCCGGGCACATATTCGCTGTCAACCCACTCAGATGATGAAAGGGTTGCCAGGGACTTCATCCTGACGCAGAAACCGGACGCCATTATTAATGTTGTTGACGCAACAGCGCTTGAGCACAACCTCTACCTCACTCTCCAGCTGCTTGAACTTGGTTTGCCGGTCGTCATTGCACTCAACATGTTCGATATGGTCGGCAGGAACGGCCTGGAAATCGACATCGCCAGACTGTCAAAAGAACTCGGCGTTCCCATAATTCCAACGTCTGGCGTCAAGGGGATCGGAATCGATGAGATAGCAAACGCTGCCCTTGATGTGGCAACCACACATGCCAAACCGAAATTTGAAACCCACTACGGCGAAGACATCGAGACATCGGCAAAGAGAATCCAGAATGCACTTCAGGCTGATGAGGTGGCAAAAACCATCTACCCGATCCACTTTTTTGCCCACAAGCTGCTCGAACGCGACCCTCAGGTGGAAGCAAGCCTCGAAACCATCCACCATCCTGACATCGTTCACAGGATAGTTGACGAGGAGATTGCAAGGCTCTCATCGATCAACGGCGACGTTGAAACGCTCGTTGCAGACAGGCGTTACGGGATAGCCAACACCATAACGAGAAAGGCGTCAAGGATACCACCGAGAAACAGCCTTGTTGACAGGATTGATTCAGTTGTGCTTGGCAGATTCTCTATCCCAATCTTCATGGCAATCCTTTTCGCAATCTTCACGCTCACATTCCAGCTGGCCGACCCGATTTCAAACATCATCGTAACCGGGTTCAACTGGCTCGGAAATCTCCTGCAGACATCAATCCCCGGCTGGATCGGCGCTGCTTCAAAATCTGTCATCGCCGATGGCATCGGTGGCGTCATGTCGCTTCTGCCCAACATCTTCATCCTGTTCATCTTCATCGCTTTCCTTGAAGATTCAGGTTATATGGCAAGAGTGGCCTACATCATGGACGGGCTGATGTCGCGAATAGGACTTTCAGGCAAGGCGTTCATCCCATTCGTCGTCGGATTCGGGTGCTCAGTTCCAGCCGTCATGGCTACCAGAGCGCTTGATACAAAGCGGGAGCGCATTGTGACAATGATAACGGCACCTTTTGTCTCATGTTCAAGCCGAATGGCCGTGCTGTTCTTTCTGGCACCATTGTTCTTCAAATCTGTCATCTCGCAATCGGTTGCTGCCGGGACAGTGTTTGCCTTTGGCGTCCTGGTCGCCCTTGCAACGGTCAAAATCCTTTCTGGCACGATGTTTAAAGACCACACGCCACCATCACTGCTCATCGAAATGCCTCCATACAGGTGGCCGTCCGTCAAATCCATCTGGAACAATTCCTTTGATCGCGTAAGGCATTTCCTTTCAAAAGCCGGAACCGTCATACTCCTCGGCTCACTGGTATTCTGGGTGCTGTCATATTTTCCGGTAGGCGCAACCCTTGAAAACTCGTTTGTCGGAAGCATCGCCAGATTCCTGGAACCGCTTGTCACTCCAATTGGTCTCGATTACAGGGCTGTCATTGCCCTCCTGTTCGGCTTTGTGGCAAAGGAAATCGTTGCATCGATCATGACCCAGATGTCAGGACAGTCGGGAAATCCCATTGAGTCTTGGTTCACCGGTGCGTCGGCGCTCAGTTTCATGGTTTTCTTCAACCTTTACACACCCTGTCTGGCAACCATCGGAGCGATCAAGGCCGAGGCTGGCTGGAAATGGGCATTGTTCTCGGTCTTCTACGGACTGGCAATTGCCTGGCTGTCAGCGTTCTTCATCTTCAGAATCGTGGTGCTGCTATGATCAATCGTTTGCTTGAGCTGATTAAGACAAAGAGGATGACGATTCCTGAAATAGCCACCGAACTTGGAACCACCGGCGAAGTTGTGGCTGAGATGATTGACCTGCTTGACCGGAAAGGAAAGATCGTCAAAATCAACACAGGCAAGGGCACGATAATTACTGCAAGCGAGGTCGACACAATGGAAAAATCAAAGCTCACACCGTCGTCAATTCTTGAGTTCATAAAATCTCGGGGCTTCTCGACAATTTCAGAGGCTGCGAAAGCTCTGGACACAACCCCGGAGGAAATCAAAAAAATGCTCGATTTCCTCTTCACAAAACAGCATGTCAAGCGAGTCGATGTTGCCAAGGAGCACGAATGCGCCGGCAACTGTTCCGGTTGCCACGGT
>CAYYJO010000095.1:0-4688 GCA_964472265.1 uncultured Caldisericales bacterium
GCGCCGTTGTGTGAGGCCTGGTCGATTCCATCAGCCATGCCGGAAACAACGATCAATCCTGCGCTTGCCAGATCACATCCAAACGAGCGTGAAAGAGACAACCCCAGAGGTGTGGTCTTTCTTGTACCAACAATTGAAACTGAATTGCCCTCGGGAATTTTACCTTTAACAAACAGACATGCCGGTGGGTCTTCAAGCTCAAAAAGTTGGCTGGGATAATCTTTGTCATCCTGCGTCACAATAGAAAAGGCGCTCGATGCAAGCAAACCTTTTGCCTGATCAAGCGCCTTTTTGAATTCCGCTTCTTTTATCGATTCAATCAGCTCTTCCGGCCCAACTTCCTTTAAGTTTGAAAGCAGGTTCGGTCTGCTTGCACAGTGGCAGCCGATTGCGATCCAGTCAATCTTTCCGATTACACCCTCTTCTGGTTTGTCCAGGCAAGGACACCGATTCCGCCAATCACAAGACCAGCACCGGCTGAGATTACAACCCACTGCTGGAGTGGATTTTTCTTCAGCAGTGCACTCATTGGTGCAGCGACGCCGGCTTTGTCGATGAATTTTGCAGAGATGATGCCATCCCAGATTTCAAGGCCGATGGCTGTCACGATGCAAAGTCCCATGAGAAGGAAGCAAATCAGGATGATTGCTGTTGCTTTTTGATTCCTCATTTCTTCTCCTTGTTAAGCAATCTGTCGAAAAAGGCAACCCTTTTGACCACTTTTCCACGTTCATCCTCAGAAGCATACAGCCCGAAAGCCAGAAGCGTCATCGAGACCAGGAAAAGGATTCCAAAAAGGATCGCCTGAACCCAAACCATTCCACCCATCTCACCTGCGTGCTTGACCGTCTGAACCAGCTGCGATATCGAAAATATCGCCATCAGGAAGGCAAGTAGAAACAGGACGATGGAATCTTTCCTCATGAAACCAGCTTCAACTCCACACCCTGTTCCTCGGCGAGTTTGCGTCTCTTGTCCATCACGCGTTTGCGCCACAGGAACTCAAGCAGGAACGCAACCACAAACACCAGTCCGTTGAAGATGATCATCGTCCAGATGTAGTAAGGCCGGTCTGCATCGTTGAACAGAATCCAGTATGAAACAAGCGATCCTATGAAGAAGAAGGTGAGACCGCCGATGCCAAGGGTCGTAAACAACGGCCTGTCCTTGGCGCGTTTTTGTAGTTTCCCGTCAATCCACGGGATGAAGACGAGGAAGACTATAAACAGGATCGTAATCAATGGCCCGATGGCACCAGGAATGAACTTCAGGTAGAAGTACACGAACAGGAAGTACCAGTCAGGCAAGATGTGGTCAGGGGTTTTGACGGTGTTGGGTGGTGGTTCGTTGGTGGCAGGGAGGTAGAGGTTTGCAGCAATAATGCACACGATTATGAGAAGGATTGCAATCCAGTTGAATTTGGGCCGTTTTTTCCTTGACCGCATGAAATAGATTTCAGCGCCAAGATACATCATTATGGGTATCAGATAGTGGATGATGTTGAACCTGAGGATTGTTGTCTGGCCTACCTGGTGTGCTCCAAGGCCAACGAATTTCAGACCTGCGCCGATTCCAAGCGGACCGATGACAGGCAGCTGGTCGACCGAATCGAGCATCTGCCCACCAATCGTTGTAGCCCAATAGGATCGTTGGTCGAACGGGAGAAGGTAGCCTGTGACGCCTGAGAAGGTTGAGATTACAACGATGAGGGTGGCGATGATCCAGGTGAGTTCGCCCGGCTTTTTGAATTCTCCGTTGAAATACATTCTAAGCCAGCGGAGCATGAGCATTGCGATGAAACCGTAGGCACCGTATCTGTGGATGCCACGAATCCATCTTGTGAGCGGGTTTTCAGAGATTTTTGCAACCGAGATGTAGGCTCTTGAAACCAGCAGACCGTCATCGCTGATTATGGTGAACGGTGATTTGCCGGCGTAGGCAAATTCTGCAGCTTCCTTTTCGTTTTCAGTCCTGATCTTGGTCACAGCATCAACGATTGGCTTTGCCTTTTCGTAGATTGCTGCGATTGACTCGTCGCCAATTTTTACTTCGCCATAAACCTGTTCCGGTGTCTTGCCGACAAGCTGGAGCATCGGCTGGTCTTCCTCTGATACCTGGCCTTCCGGAAGGGCTTTGAGTTCGTCGGCCTTCTTGATGGCTTCGGCAAGTGGAAGGGTTGTGGTTATGCCAAGTGTCTCATAAACGTGGGAGTCCTTGGTTTTAAGAACAGTTTCGGCGTAAGGTTTGAGGTCTTCCTTGACCCCATATTCTTTTGTAAGGATTTCCCAGAATTTCTCAGGGTCTTCAAGATTCTTTTCTTTGATCTTGTTTGAAATTTCTGTTGCAAGATTTGACGCTTCAGCCGTTGCAGAATCGAGATCCATGTCTGCCCAGGTTGTAGAGGCGACCATGTCGGCAGCCTTCATGCCCTGGAACGGGAGGAATTTCTGATCCTCTTCTGTGAGCTTGTCCTCAGGAACCTTCTTCAGTTCGTTGGCTTTTGCGATGACTTCGGCGAGAGTGTATTCCTTGTAGCTGAGTTCGTCGTTGCTTGCAACCTTGAGAGCGATTTCTTCCTTGGTCATGCCCACGATTTCGTACAGCTGTTTCTGGCTGTCGTCGAGAGCGAATTCTTCCGCTGCTTTTTCCTTGATGGTTTCAACATCTTTCATGAAAACGTCAAGGGTTTTGCCATGCTGGAATTTTACAAGGCTTGGATCGAACTTTTCCACCGGGGTAGTGTCTGGAACATAGAAGAATGTGAGTGTGATTCCAAGGGCAACCTGGAGGATGAGGAGGGCATAGAGCATGAAGCCGATCCAGTAGAACGGGTTGCGCTTCACCTTGTTTTCAGGGATGCTCTCATCGAAGATTTGGAATTTCTGGCCGCGAAGCTTCCACCAGCGTTCCCAGCTGCCCGAGAGGTTTGCCAGCCAGTTTCCGAATTTGTCCATTGCTGTCATTTTGGCCTCCTCCTAAAACACTGCCGGCATGTTTGCCACCTGGGCTGCAGTAAATACTGGCCCATCCTGACAGACATATTGGTGACCGACATTGCAGCGGCCACATTTTCCGCATCCACAGTTCATTCTGGCTTCCAGTGAAACGAAGATTTTGTCTTTCGGGAAACCAAGCTTATCAAGGGCTAACAATGTGAACTTAATCATTACGGGTGGGCCTGACGCTATGACGGCAGTCTTCTTGAATGTCGGGTCCACGTCGAACAGAAGCTTGCTCCTGTTTTTGAAGTTTGGGTCGTAATACTGCGGGACAACGCCAACGTCGTGCTTCCAGTTGGCATCGCCGACATCGGCAGTGAGCTTGAGCGAGGTGTTTGGTGATTTTGCCCACTCACTGACCCTGTTTTTGAAAACATGGTCAGAAGGGGTTCTTGCTCCGTAAAGGATTTCGATTTCGCCATAGTCGGAACGTTTGTCCAGGGTGTAGGTCATGATGTTGCTGATGGCTGAGAAGCCAACGCCACCGGCCATGTAGGAGATGTTGAGTCCCTTGAGGGCTTCTTTCGGGAAACCGTTGCCGTATGGGCCACGAACGATTACTCTTGCGCCCTCCTTGAGGGTGTGCAGGAAGTCAGTGGTTGTGCCGACTTTGGCAATTGTAAGCTCAAGATACTGGTTTTTTGTCGGCGTGTTGCCGATTGAAATAGCGGATTCACCGACTCCGGGAACTCCGACAATGCAGAACTGGCCCGGCTCGTAGTTGAAATTTCCGCCATCTTTTTTGATGAAGAACGTCTTGATCGAAGGGGTTTCGGTTTCGATCTTTTCTATTGTCGCCATTTCGGGAAGGTAAGGATTCATCATGCACCTCCCAGGGTTTCAAGTGTTTCAGAGAGCGAGATTCCTGCGGGACAGTAGTCGCTGCATCTTCCGCAGCCTGTGCAGGCGATTTCGCCGTAAAGGGTCATGTGGTATTCGTACTTGTCCAAAATCTTGTTCCTGTAGCGGTCGGCAACAACCGGTCTTGGGTTGTGGCCTGAGGCCTCAAGGCTGTAGACATTGAAGTGGCAGGAGTCCCAGCACTTGCACTTTGTGCATTCGTCCTTGCCTGTGGTGTCGTCCCTCATTTCGAAGCAGTGGCAGGTTGGGCAGAAGAATGTGCAAACGCCACAGCTTATGCAGCCTTCGCTGACTTTCTTCCAGACGTCTGTTGCGTATAGCTTCATGAGTTTTCCTGCGTTTGAGGTGTCGAGTCTGAAAGTCATGAGCTTTTCACAGGCTTCCTTGACCTTTGCCTGTGCGCCGGCGTCTCCGCCGTCTTCAAAGAAGGATTTGAATTTTTCTACAAACTTCTTGCCTTTGTCCGAAGCTGTAACCACTTCGAAGTATTCGCCATTTGGGACGAGGAGGATGTCTGAGCCCTTTTCCGATGCAGGGTTGATGCCAAGCGAGGAGCAGGCGCAGGTTGAAAGCGGTCTTTCGCAGGCGATTGAGATGATGACGGTGTTCTGCCTTCTGGCTTTCCAGTAGGCGTCCTCATAAACCTGTTTTCCACCGTCTTTTCTTTCACGGGCAAGGAAGAAGTTGTCCAGAATCTCCATGCCTCTTGCGTCACAAGGTCTTGATCCAAACAGGATTGTTTCCTTTGCCGGATCGATGGCGATGATCTTGCCATCCTTGTACTTCCAGACCTGGTCAGCTTGCGGGAAGAGTGTGTCTTTGGCTGGC
>CAYYJO010000096.1:0-4325 GCA_964472265.1 uncultured Caldisericales bacterium
GTTCATATATAGTGTTAAAGTGTATATTGATTATTATGAGGCTTATTTAAATAGTAACCTCCAGTTTTACCTTCAAAAGATAATAAAAACATCTATAAAGATATTAATACAACAGTTTTATCAGTTCCAAGATATTCCTTTGGATGGATCGTGAATGCCTGTGATCCGACAAACCTTTCCTGGTGGTCAGGCAGTAAAGTTCCGACTTGGAGGAAACCTTTCCAAACCAGCCAAAAATGGCAAACCGGTACTAGAAAAATAACCAAAAGTCGGTATTGATCATTACCAAAACTAAACAGGACTAGCGAAAAGTCGTTTAATGCAACTGGTCATTTTATGAGATTTTTGTAAAATGGTTTACATGGGAAAGAAAACGCTTTTTTTGGTGATGGGAGTTGCCCTTTTGCTCGCTTCCTGCGGGATAAAGACCAGCCTTTTATGCACATGGAAGCCTGTTTCAGGAATTGTTGATGATGCTTTTAAGCTGCCAAACGGAGATGTGCTTGTAACGACAAAGGATGAGGAATATTCGCCCAGTGACAAGGCTTATGTTTTGAACAGCCAGGGCAAGGTCGCTATCCAGTTTGAAAAATGCGGTGAACCAAAAATTATGAACGATATGCTGTGCGTATGGTTCAACGATGAAGACAAAACCAGATTCTATGACCTTCAAAGCTACAAACTGGTTTGCACGGTAAACGGCTTTGTAGCGAATGTGAAAACCGAAGACAGGAATTTTATCTCGGTTTACGAAACAAAAGAAAACACTTTTCTGATCAAGACTGATCCCACCGGAGTTGTCAAGTGGGCCGATTCACTGGACAGCATGTCAGTTGATCGTTTACTGGTTCAGGATGGCAAAATTCTGGTAGGTGGTTACAAGGAAAACAATAGATATGCTGTATCGCTTTGCTTGTTATCTTTCGATAAATATGCCGGATGTTCAATGATGTCTTTTAATGATTTTGTTAAAACCACTTCAGGCAAGGTCGAGTATGCTGCGTTCATGGTTGACTACTCCACTGGCAGGAGATTATCTAAAAAATCAACAGCATCGAAAACTGATGTCGATTTTGTTTTCTCTGCTGACAGCGACCTAATGCTGAAAAAAGATCAGACAACCATCACTCTCTTCAACCTTACCGATTTCAACAAAGTTTGGTCAGTAAAGGATCAGCTGGAAGACATTCACCCCGATGATTCATTCACATATGCCATAGCTTCGCCAAAACAGAACCAGGGGTTTTCAAGGCTGATGGACATGAAAACCGGCTCGCTCCTGCCAGAGGTTAACCCGGATTACTACCCATTCATGTTCCATCCATCATCAAAAAATGTTGTTCTCGTAGACCACGCAGCCAAAGATAACAAAAAGGATTCGCATTATCTGTTCTCAGCCCTTGATCCTGAAACCGGCAAGGTTTTGTGGGATAAGAAAATGACTTCGCTTCAGGTGGATGATCTCAGGGATTACAAAACACATTTCGTAACCTTGAAAAATCCTCAAACAGGCATCATCCATGCCCATGAGTGCATCTTTCTGTCTGAAAAGATGGGCACGTACGACAGGATTGAGCTGGTTGATGTGGAAAATGGACAAACCCTGTGGCAGATGAACAAAGACCACAACATTTCGCTCTATGAGTGCCAGATTGTCGGCAACGACATTTTGCTGGTCTACAAATCAAGAATGGAAAAGGTGGATATAGCAACCGGAATAATCAAGAGACGATTCTGGTCGGATGAAGGTTTTGTCGGATTTGACACGCCTGACTATCCGGGTTCGTCCCGATACATCATGGACGGGCTAATGGTTGTCAGGTACAAGGATCATTCCGAACTATTCGATCTAAACTCTTTCGAATCGGTGATGAAAACGAATAACGAGCTTTCATTCAAAAAAACATCGGAAGACACAATTCTTTTCTGGAACGCAAAAAACCTTTACAGGTACAGCATCGTTGAAAAATAAGCCAAGTCGGAAAATTGAATACATGAAGAGGAGTGACATGGGTAAAAGAACAATCGGGGCGATGGCGGCAATCTGTCTGGTTTTATCGGGAGTTTCGTGCAGCTCATCCGTGGTTATTGACAATTACACCGTCAGCTCAGACCACGACATAATGCAGGCATTTGCAGGCAAAGGTGGGGATGTATACGTGACGGTCAGGAGCAAGGATCCTGAAGTTGAAGGTTATTCCACGCTCCGAATCGGAGAGAGTGGTGAACCGATCTGGCGTTTCAAGTCCAGCACAATTCCAGAGTTTCAAAATGGGGTGTTTTGCAGCCAATACAAGGATGTTGTTGAGCTTTTCGACTCGGTGACAGGCAAATTCCTCTCAAAAATCGATGGAATATTGATTGAAAAAGAGTTCGACGGCAAGAGCCTGCTTTTCCAAACAAAGGGCAAAAATGTGAAACTCATCAAAACCGATTTGCAGGGCAAGGTTTTGTGGGAGGTTGGACTTGGGGATGTCGAAACAAGGAACATGGCTCTTGTTAACGGAAAATTATCGATGAACTGCATCTTCTCACTTGGTGAAAGCCATGGAATTTATGGTAGTTTTATGATAAGCGACGAAATGGAAAATGTGCAACCCAATGATATTGAAGAGACCTATTCCTGTTATGGCTTTGCCGAAGATGAAAAGAAAGTACATATTATTGGCACTGTTGATCAAATCGACTTTGACACTGGCAAGGTTTCCAAAACATATCCAATTTATTCAGATAATGAGTTCTCCGTATACATTTCAGGCAACAATTTGAAAGAATTTATCTTCGTTGATGGCAATCTGACACTGTTGGACATGAAAACCATCGAGGTTTTGTGGAAGATGCCAATAAAGCAAAACTTCACATTGAAAATGGACAATAACGCGGCTTATCTGGCGATTGATAGTGACATCGACGGATTTGATACAATTCAAATGTTTAACATGAGAGGTGGCGATTTGCTCTGGAGCTATAGGTTGCCAATGGGTAGCCAAGTATCTACAAATGTCTTTACCGATTATTCCATCGTTGAAATGCACGTCAATCCGCTCCCGGTCAAAGTGATGGCTTTCAACAATGCTGATGGCAGAATTCTTTGGGAAAAACCCCTGTCAATTACTTCTTCATACAGAAGTTCTGGCTCCAACCTGATGACCTCGAAGCTGCAAAAGGCCGAAAAAGATTATTTGGTTTTGTCGGATTTCGGCAGTAAGCAGGAAAAAATCCTGCTGGTTGACCCGCGTTCCGGCAAAGAAGAGTTCAGCTTTTTCCTCCCCGAGAAGGACAAGGATATCAAAAATATATGCGTCTCTGACGGAAAGGTTTGTGTGGTTTATTACAACGGAGCGGTTTTGTACAACCTGAAATCCGGATTTAAGGTTGCCCAGGTGAAATATCTTGAAGGCACCACATCGGCAGGGGTAACGAATTTGTTTGCAGAGTTCGGCCCTTATGTCAAAAATGGTCTGATAATCATAAAATCTCCCGATGGCCTTGTTGCTTATGACATGATGACCCTCCGGCAGCTTTTGGACACGGTTGGAACCGGCTTGCGTCGTTACGTCTTCGGCGAAAACTCGTTAATCCTCTGGTCTTACGGTGCTGTCAAAACCGCTTCTCTGGCAAGGTGATTGGTTATTTCCCCAGTTGTGATCTCACTTTTGCCCAAAGGTTTTCATCGTTTATAACCGGTTTGAGCGCTTTCCAAACCTCGGGGCAGTGCGCTTCCGGCATTCCAAGGGCAGCTCTTATGGCAAGGTCAAACGCCTTCTTCTGTTTTTTGTCTGCTTCGTCTATGCCAAATTCGGGGAACCTGTCTTTCAGATGCCTCAGATAACAGCTCATTTTCAGCCTCCTTGGCAACAGATGGTAGCCCGGCAACGACTTTTGGCAAGCCCCGTCCTTTGCTTGAAGAAGCGCGCCATTTCTGCTAACATGCCCTGTGGAGGTTTTGATGAACTCTGATAGAAAGCTCTACATGAAACCAGGCACCTGGGTGATCTTCTCGGGACTTGTCTTTGTCATTCTGCTTTTTTTGCTCGTCACAACCGGAACAAGAACCACCGAGCCGGTCACAACAATTGAGATCATCACAAAACCGCCCAATGCCACAGTCTACTGGAACGGCACCGAAAAAGGAGCCTCTCCCATCACCATCCAGTCCAAGGGTAAGCTTTCCGGTTCACTGGTCATCAGAATGCCGGGCTACAAGTCGATTGACAGGCAGCTAGCCCTTGAGTCCGGGAAATCCCAACGCATCAGGTACGATCTTGAATTTGAGACCATGATGAAGGTCGAGTCCGATCCAATCGGAGCAAAAATCTATGTGG
>CAYYJO010000097.1:0-3997 GCA_964472265.1 uncultured Caldisericales bacterium
TTATTAAGATTATATTTATAAAAAATTGCCAAGGAGATGAAAATGCAATTTTCAATGCTGCTTGGAACGCAGGTTCTCGGTTGTTACATGGCCAAGGGATTCACTGGCGCGATAAAGATTTCAACACAAAACGAGATGGCAACCGCCTGGCTCAACTCTGGAACCACAACGGCGCTCCGGGGCAATCAGGATTCTGCCTCTTCCGCACTTAACTTTTTTTCAAAAACAACAACCGGTGAAGTGACCACAAAATCTGATTTGATAGGCACGGGAAGAACTGACTACCCACTCATGCTGGAGGAGTTGATTTTCTCTGGAATAATCAATTTTTCAACAATGTTTCCAGTCTCTCACGCCATCTTTTGCCTTAAAGGTGGCAACCAGGATTTCGGACACCTCAAGTCCGTCGAGTCAGTCAAGAAAATTCAAAGCATGGTAGGAAACGGCATATCTTTTTCTGTGCTGGCAAATGCCTTTCCGGTTGCCGATTTTTGGAGTTCTTTCATTCTCGCAACTTCAACCGGAATAATAATCCCAAGCTACCACAAGCTCCTTGGCGAAGTCGTGAAAAAATATCAGGAAGCAATTGACTCTGAAATAAAAAGGTTCATGGGCATTGCCATATCTCATTCTTTCAGCACAAGAGTTGACAAGGCTGTTGTTGACTGGCGGGACAGCTTCACCGATCCTGCTTTTGGGGCAAAACCGTTTGAGGCATGGGCAAAAGCAATCGTTATCGCAGTAAACGAAACAGTACCGTCGACAATTTCCGAGAAGATGCTGATGAAGGTTTTGTCAACATTTTCACCGCTTGATCAAAAGACAATTTCTGCACTTGTGTCCTGAGAGGAGAAAGATGACATTAAATTCAATTCTTATTGCCGTTTTGTGGATGATTCCATCTATTTTTATGCTCATGGCTGGCCAGTGGGGGCTGATCAGCGCTCAACCGAAGTTTGTTACTGATTATTCGAACATCATCACCACGTTAACTGTATGGGTTGCGGCTGCATTATGCTTTGTGTCCTCCACCGTTTACAGCTGGCTTGACATGAACAGGAAAGCCTGGTTGTTTATAGGTTTGGGGCTTGTTTCATGGAGCATTGGAAATGTTCTTCTTTCATGGGGTGACGGCCTGTTCCCTATCACCAAAGAGATCGCCAATGCACTGCCAAACATTTATGATTTCTTCTTCATCATCTCAATCCCATTGATCATCATTGGATTCTACTATCTTAACAAGTCTATGAAGGTTCAGATCCCTCTATATGGCTGGATCATTGGTGGTGTCGTCCTTATTGGTTCTTTGGTTGTCTCAGCCATGATTAACTGGGGCCTTCTGTTCCCGGCAGACTCTGCGAATATGCTAGCAACAGACAGGCTTATTTTCGCCCTGCTTTATGCGATTCTTTACCCTTTGATGCTTTCCTATGCAGTTACAATGGCTTCAACGCTGTTCTCGGGGATGCTGGGCCGTCCCTGGATCCTTGTTCTCATTGGCTTTGTCGTTTATGGCACCGGCGAGATCATCTGGAACTACATTTCAAATCCAGATATAAATATCTACGTCAGCGGTGGCTATTTCGATCTTTTCTGGCTTGTCGGGTTCATGATCATCGGCATCGGTGCCTACATGAATTATTATATGGTCAAAAATCCATATTGATTCTAACTCCCAACCCACACTGCCCCAGTCGATCGACTGAGGCAGTTGCATTTTTATGTCAATAAGAAGAAACGCCCTATTGCAAATATTTTGTTTTAGCTTACCGCTTGATTTTTTTCAAAATATTCCTTATATTTGCACTCCAATGAAACAGCTTACAAAGGAACAGGAAATAAGAAGGCTTACGCTCGTAGGAATCTGCGTTAACCTTGTGTTGACAGCATCCAAAATACTGGGCGGTCTGTTTGGCGGATCATCCGCTCTTTTCACAGACGGGTTCCATTCAATGACGGACCTCAGCTCTGACTTCATCGTGTTGTTCGGCCTGAAGTACTGGATGAAGCCAGCAGACGAGAACCACCCGCATGGCCACAAGAGACTGGAAACCGTTGTTACCGTCATAATCGGTGTCATGCTCGCATCGATTGGCATCACCCTCGGATATAACTCAGTACTCGATTTAATCGCCGGCAACTCGAGACAGGCGGATTGGATAACGTTTGGAATTGCATGCCTTGCAATCATCACAAAGGAAATCATGGCCAGATGGTCAGTGAGGGTAGGCACGAAGTTGAACTCAAAAGCAGTACTTGCCAACTCATGGGATCAAAGGTCTGATGCCCTTGGCGCAATTCCGGTTGCAGTCTCGATTCTTCTGGTGAGGATGAATCCGAAATTATGGTGGATCGACCAAACGGCAGCCATTCTAGTCTGTATTCTGATTTTGAGGGCAGCTGTTAACATTGTCTGGCCATCGCTCAAGGAACTGATTGACACGGGCGCGAACAAGGAAACCAGAGAGAAAATCAAATCTATCATTTCAGAGACTCCAGGAGTCCTGTCGATTCACAAGCTCAGAACGCGTTATCTAAGCGGCGACCTTGACCTCACCTGCCACATCCAGGTTGACCCCAAAATGACCGTAATGGAAAGTCACAACATCACTGGCAAAATAAAACAGAGACTCATCGAGTCAGGCCTGAACCTCCACGACACAAACATTCACGTAGAGCCATACGAGCAGAAATAAAAAAAAGACCCGCCGAAAGACGGGTCTACACAATAGGACTTTTTTAGCCGAGTATCTCTTTCAAATCCATGTCAGGTGTTGTAATCATTTTCAGACCGAGTTTTTCCCTGAGCACCTCAAAGACCGCTTCCTTGATTGGAGCTGGCGCAGTTGGGCCAATTCTTATGTTTTTGATTCCAAGCGAGAGAAGGGTGAGAAGTACGCAGATTGCTTTCTGCTCATACCAAGAGAGAATCAGTGATAGTGGCAAGTTGTTGACATCTGTCCCAAGTTTTTGAGCAAGTGTGACAGCGAACATGATTGCCGAGTATGAATCATTACATTGGCCACAATCCAGTAGCCTTGGAAGTCCTTCAATGTTTCCAAAATCTAGCTTGTTGAATCTGTACTTTCCGCAGGCACAGGTCAGGATGACGCAATCTTTCGGCACCTTTTGTGCGAACTCAGTATAGTAGTTCCTGCCTGGTTTTGCTCCATCGCAACCACCGACGAGAAATGCGTGCCTCAACTTTCCGGCCTTCACTAGTTCGATAACGGCATCGGCACTTGAATTGAGCGTATCTTTTCCAAACCCGATCATTATCGTCTTCTCATCAAGATCAGAAAGATACCCCTGGGATTTCAAAGCTGAATCGATAACCTCCGAAAAATCACGATTGTTTACATGCTTTATCCCAGAATAACCAACCTCGTTCATGGTAAAGAGTCTGTCCTGATAAGACGGTCTTGGCTTCATAAGACAGTTTGTGGTCAAAACAATCGGCCCAGGAAATTCGCCAAATTCCGTTTGCTGATTTTGCCAGGCTGAACCGAAGTTTCCTGCGAGGTGTTTGAATTTCTTCAACTCAGGGTAGGCGTTTGCAGGCAGCATTTCTCCATGTGTGTAAACGTTGATCCCTTTTTCTTCAGTCTGTTTGAGGAGTTCGTGCAGGTCGGCAAGGTCGTGACCTGAAATCAGGATGCACTTGCCTTTGATCGGTGTAATCCTTACTTTTGTCGGTTCCGGTTTGCCAAACTTGCAGTTTGCTTCGTTAAGCAATTCCATCACGCTGAGATTCAACTTGCCAACAAACATGGCCATGTCAAATAATTCATCGATTGTTCTCGATGTGTCGCTCAGAAAATCAAGAACTTCATGGAATCCTGCATAGACTTCGTCATTTTCGACACCATTCAATCTTGCGTGATCTGCATAGGCTGCAACACCCTTCAGGCCGTAAAGCACGAAGTGGTACAGGCCGGCAGCTGTTTCGCCCATTTTTTCAATGTCTTTCGTGAAGATGAATCTTTCCCCTTCAGAC
>CAYYJO010000098.1:0-3710 GCA_964472265.1 uncultured Caldisericales bacterium
GTTTGATGCCGCTTACTTTTATGTGAATCTGCCTTTTTGCGCCTTCTGCATCCAGACAGTTGCAGGTGTACCAGACGCTCGGATGTATCGCGATGTTTTCTGAAAGGTCAAAGGTGAAATAGTTGTCGACCGATGAAACCATGGTCAGGCCAATCCTGTCCTTTATTGCCAAGGAAATGTAGGACGCCCTGAGCCCAACCTGTTCTGACTTTGGCCCCTCGGGATAATCCATTTCAAAATCACCCATCCTGTGTTCATCGGTGGCATGTTCAAACCACTCAAACCTGAAATAGCATCTTGTGAAAACGTAATTGCCCATTTAAAAACCTGCCTTTGTGAAAACAGATTTTATACAGACACACAGGTTTGGCAACAATTATTGTCCGAATGTCTTGGTTATTTGAAACTGTCAAAGAACTCCCAGATAACGTCGTTTGCCTCGAGTCTGTCAGAGGGTTTGCCAACCAGGCTTGCGGGGAGCAGGCTTGTTGCAGCTCCAGGCCAAACATGCCCAAGACCTTTTACAATCCAGTACTCGATTCTGGCATAACCTTTGCAGCCACCGGTTTTTTGAACCGTTACACCGTCTGAAATTGTTGTGGTTTCAGGTTTTGACGTGCAGCCATCAAGGGCTGTCCACTTGTCGACGGTTTTCTGAATTGGTGGATGGTATTCGGTTACACCTGACGGAACCTTGACATTTCCACCATTTATCGGGTTGAGCGGATCGTCTGTGCCAATGATTGTGCACACAGCCACAGGTTTTGAAAGCGTTTTGTAGTCCATCCAGAGGTGACCCGAAACCGGAGCAATCGCTCTGATCTTGGCTGAAAGCTCGGCTCCAACACGGTTTGTCATTGATGCGCCATTGGAAAAACCAGTGACGAAAACCCTGTTTTTGTTTGCATTGCAATCAGTCACCACCTTGTCAATAAGCGCCGAAATGAAAGCAACATCGTTAATATTTTGAGAAAACCTGCCCGATCCATCGTTCCAGGTCTGTGGATTTTTTGTGAAGCTTCCTTGTTTTTTCATGTCGGGTCTCGTGGCCTCAGGCGTCACAAGAATGAAACCACTGGCATCCGACTTGCTCATCATGTCGGTTTCAACAAGCGTCCCAACCGTTGTACCACCACCGCCATGAAGAAGGATCACAACCGGCAACCCCGATCTGTTGTCGGGTTTGTGAACGAAATATTCCCTGTCCAATCCACCTGATTTCAGGATTTTCCTGCCGTTTGTGTCTGACTTGGTGTATTTTTTGAGGAAGTTCCAGACTTCCTGTGTTGCATCGATGTCCTTTGTCATTCCATCATCGGTTTTGTCGCCTCTTGGCCAGCCGTGACCTCCACCGGTTATCTTGATCAAAGAAACCATCGTATTGCCAGAAACATCTTTGTAGTCCAGTCTGGAAACCCTGGTTTTGTCTTTGGGATCTTTGTGCGGCAGGTCAGTGACCGTTGGGATGGAGCTTGCATTATTGAAAATTGTCCATCTTCGCAGCGATTCGTCGACAGAGAGAACAGTTCCGCCAACGCCAGCCTTCCCACCTCTCCATGGTACAAGGGTGTCGGCTGTTCCGTGAATCTCCATAAATGGCACAAAGCAGTCTGGTCTGCCAAGCGGAAGAAGCGAAGCCTGCGAACCGGCAACAGAAACGATTGCTGCAATCTTTCCTGAAAGCTCCAAACCGAGTCGGTAGCTCATGATTCCACCGTTTGAGACCCCACAGGCATAAACCCGTTTTGGATCAGCCGACAATCGCTTCACGAGGATATCAATAAGGGTTGAAACAAACTTGACATCATCGGCTTTTGAGAGCCCGCGACCGTCATTCCAGTGGCCATAGTTTTTATAGGCATCGGGGTAGGCAACAATGAAATTTTCCTTGTCTGCAAGGTCACTCATGCCCGTCTTGGATGACTGATAACTGGCATTTCCAAAACCTCCGTGAAGGCTTAGCAGCAATGGAAGCGATTTCTTGCCATCAAAGTTTTTCGGGATGTGCAGCAGATAGGTGCGTTTTAGACCATCAATGGTGATCGACTCATAATGGTCGCCTGGCTTGTTGTCAACTTCTCCGCTTGCCTTGTAAATTGCCGGCAGGAGCTGGATCGACATCAACAAAACACAAACAAGCGCAAACATTCGTTTCATGCAATGATGATACATCTGGTTTCCGTTTTTTGTCAGCTTGGGGAAAATCTGCTAACCGGCTGTGGCGGAAAAAATGAAAATGCTTTTGACCGTAGAGGTAATGTTGTCGGTTATGGCCGTGAATAAAAACTAGATTTTACCGACCCTGTCTGCCCAGTTCCCACTCATCCTTGCCGGGAAGTGAATCGCCATCCATGATGTCAATCGGATAATCGCCGGTGAGGCAGGCGGTGCAATATTGGGAGTATGTCCCACCACAAGCCCGAAGCAGTCCTTCGAGGCTGAGGTATTGCAGGTGGTCGGCGCCGATGACTTTTCTGATCTCGTCGATGCTGTGGTCTGAAGCGATCAGGTCTTTTTTGACGCCTGTATCGATGCCGTAAAAGCATGGGTAGGCAACAGGTGGGCTTGAAATGGCCAGCGAAACCTTTGCTACCCCAGCTTCCTTGAGTTTTTTAACAAGGATTTTTGTGGTTGTTCCTCGAACAATCGAATCCTCGATGACTTTCACGTTTTTTCCTTTGACCAGCGCGCTCATGACATTGAGCTTTATCCTGACAGCTTCTTCACGCTGGGTTTGTTCGGGCTGAATGAATGTTCTTCCAACGTAGTGATTTTTTATGATGGCCGGAACCAGCGGGATTCCGCGTTCCTTTGAGAACCCGAATGCTGCAGGATTGCCGGTTTCAGGGACTGGAATGACGATGTCTGAGTCCTTTTCAGGGTCTTCCTTTGCAAGCTCTGCGCCCATTGCAGCCCTGGCCTCCCAGAGCAGGCGGTTTTTCATGACAGAATCAGGTCTGGCAAAGTAAATAAACTCAAAAATGCAGGTTTTGCTTTCTTTCAGCGCGTGGTCAAACTGGCCGACTGTTTCAAGGGTTTCGAGATTGACGATTTCACCCGGGTTCAGCTCTCTGAGGATTTTTCCGCCGATTGCATCGATTGCGCACGATTCTGATGAAAGTATGCCAGCTCCGTCCTTGACGCCCAGTGTGAGTGGTCTGATGCCGGCCGGGTCACGGAAACCGTACATACGCCCGTTGGTCATGCAGCAGGCTGAGTAGGTGCCGCGGACAAAATTCATGTATTTGAGGATGCCTTTGACGAGATCGCCCTCATGCTGCCAGTTGTAATAGATTGACTTGGCAATCAGTTCTGCATCGTTTGTGGAGTAGAAAGTGAAACCCTTGCCCTGAAGGAACTGTCTTTGTGAGGAATAGTTTACAACGTCGCCGTTTGAAGCCACCCAGAAGTTGTCAACTGCGTAGTGTGGCTGGGCATTTTCTTTGGTGTTAACGCCTTTTGTTGAGTATCTTACATGGCCAAGCGAGTATCTGCTTTCCATCTCGGCAAGCTTGCCTTTGGAAAAAATCTTGACCACTTCGCCCATGTCCTTGTGGAGCGTGAAGATGTTTGGAGGCTGGAAAGTGACCATGCCTGCAGCTTCCTGACCCCTGTGCTGAAGGGCAAGCAACCCGACATAGTTGAGGTATGCGGCGTTTGGGTGGCCGGCAATTGCGAACACTCCGCACTCTTCATGCAACTCCTGCATT
>CAYYJO010000099.1:0-3636 GCA_964472265.1 uncultured Caldisericales bacterium
TCTGACAAAGCAGCAGAGAAAAGAAGTCATGAACTGGCTTGCACAGACCCAGACTGACTACCCGATTATTATCAGGACTCCAGGCTGCACCATGTATCCTCTCCTGCTCCAGCAACAAAACATCGCCCCAAAGCACTTCCCGAAAGAGATGCTTATGAGAATCCCATATTTTGGGAGAGGCTGTGCTGCAGGCATGCCAAACGGCTACCTGACGATCCTGCCAAATGGCGATGCAATTCCGTGCATGCTTTTACAAACCACTTTAGGCAATGTAAAAAATCAAAGCCTTGTCGACATCTGGGCGAACTCGGAAATCCTCAAAAACCTTCGCAACCGCAACAATCTCAAGGGAGAATGCGGCAACTGTGAGCACAAGGTCACATGCTCTGGCTGTCGTGGTCGCGCCTATGAGGTTACTGGCGATTATCTGGCAACCGATCCCGGGTGTTTTTTGATCTGACGAATTATTTGCCGACATAAATTTCCCCTCTCCCAGACGCAGACTGGGAGAGGGATTAAGGGTGATGGAGTGTTTTTATACGGCTCCGCCGGTACAGAACTAGTCTATATAAATCTTCATATTCTGAAAACACTGGCAAAGCCAGATGTTTTCTTTAAGTCTTTCAGAAGGGATTGAACCCTTCCACCTCCCTTAACCAATGGAAGCAAGAAATATTGATTTATCCTTTTTTGTTTATCCCCCTTATTAAGGGGGGGATACAGGGGGATTATTTTTTCTTTGATAATCACTTGGATTCAAAGATTTCTCGAATTCACTTCGAGAAATCAATATTGACGTTGATCAGAGGCGATTTGTACCCCTCGACGAAGTCGAGGCTTATTTTATCGGAGGCTTCCTGTAGAAGGTCTGTCCGGTGCTCTCGCAAAGGGTTGAGAGCCTCGAAAGAGCCATCATCATTGCCCCTTGACCTTCAATATTGAATCCTCTGTCTGTGCCGTAAACCGGTGGCATGAAAGCGTCATATCCTCTCTGGATGTTTGGTGCCGGACTGGCTGAGCCGAAGACAAACCCTGTCTGACTGATCATGTAGTTCCAAGAGTCCCAGGCGCCGATCACAGCGCACAGGGCGCCGCCAAGATAGTTGTTTTTCTTCTGCTGTGGAGGATCTGCTGCAATCGAGTCAACGTCGATGGCCGAGTTCGTTCCTATTGGCTTCTCATTGTCACCCTTGCGGTTGAACCACGAGCAGTATCCGGCGATCATGAGACCGTTTGCAACAGTGTCAACATCTGAGCACTCGCCGGAAAGGTCATCCAGCCAGGTTCCGTTCTGCTGCTGCCTGTGGAGAACCTCGGTAACGAGTTTGTCTGAAGAAAGCAGAGCCAAAATCTTCTGATCCTTAGTGAGGGCGATTGCTGAATCCATCATTCCCAGCAGACCGTAAGCGGAACCTCTGACCCAGGCAATAGGATTGGTGTCAGTGCCTGATTTTGCCAGCGGGTTGTAATAGTGCCTGAGCAATCCGTTTGAATCGGCAAGTATTTTCCTGTGAAGGTCGAACTGGGTCTTGGAGAATTTTGAGTAGTCTTCGCCGTATTTCTTTGAGAGAAGTGAAAACAGGGATGGTATCGAATAGGTGTTTTGAGCGAGCACGAGTTTGAGCGACTGGTTCTTGGCTGCCGGAACACTGTCAAAGATAGCTCCATCCTTGGTTTTTCCAAATGGATAGGTCATGACCCAATCGGCCATTTTCTTTGCTTCCTCGATGTACTTTGCCTCCCCGGTCTGGGTTGTGAGTTTTGCAAAAACGGTTCCAGTGGCGCAATCGCTGATGGCTGAAATCTTCATCTTGCCTGACAAAAATCTGTCAGCCCATTTTTGGACATAAGCCACACCGTCTTTGTTACCAAGTTTGATCGATGCCTCAAGAATGCCTTCCATGAAGATGGAGTCACCCAGCTTGTAGCCAAGCTTTGATGAGTCGACAGTAAGTGAGGCTTTGAGCATCTTTTCCAGATTTGAGCCGTACTTCTGCTCTCTCATCAGCTGGCATTCCCGCTCGAGGCCAAGGATATAGCCTTTCATCTCCTCTGGGAGCTGTTTGGCTGGCCTGTCAATTAGCGCGTCCATAAGCGGTGAACCATCAGCAGCCGGAGTCGCAAAACCCATCAGCTGACCAATTGTGGGGGTGATATCGACCTGATAGCAGTCCTTGTCGTATGAATAGCCCTTTTTTATGTCAGGTCCAATCATGAGGCAGTAAACGTGCCTGCAGCCCTCGCAGGCATCGCCGTGTGAAACGAAGCCATCTTTTATGCCTGTTGTGTGCCTGCCGTGATCGGTTGCCAGAACAAGCGTTGTTTTGTCCTTGTAGAAGGGATCGGACTGGATTGTGTTCCAGACGTCCCAGATGAGCGAGTCGGCGTGCTTGATGGTTTCGCAGTATTGGTTGTAGTCGCCGGCGTGACCTGCGCTGTCGACATGCGGAAGGATTGCGTAGACCAGCTTTGGTTTCTGGGTTGCGAGACGCTCCTTCAAAACCTTCACGATTTCATCATCGTTTACACCAAGGGCATAAAACGGTGATTCGTAAGGTCTACCAAATCCCGGGAACAACGAATAGTTGAGATGCCAGCTGTTGCCTTTGCCTGGGAGAATCAGCGTGTCTTCGGGTTTGGCGTTGAACTGCTTCCTGTAATACTCAAACATCGTTGGTGTGTTTGGCCTTATCCTGCCGTTGTTTGGTTCATACTGCCATGAACCGGTTATACAGGCTGCGTGGGCTGGGGCGGTGTAGGTGGTTCCGTTGTTCCAAATCTTTGTAAAAATTGTGCCGTTTGGTCGCAGGTCATTCCAGACATGAGGCATGTTCAGGGCGCCTTTTGCAAAACCGTCTTCATAACGCAGACCGTCGGTATTGAGGAAAATGACGTTCTCGGTTTTGTACTGTCTTGCCTGAAAAACGGTCTGATCGGTTTTGACCGGATTGATCCACAATGCCGGGAGAGCGAGCACAACTGCGGCTGCTGCTGCAAATATTTTCTTCATTTGCGCCTCCATTTGCCAATATATACGCTGGAGGCGGGGCAAAAGTCTTTGAGAGGCTATTTCATCTCAATCGTTGAAAGGATTTGCTGTTGCTGTTCACCGATTTCCTTGTCGAAGGTTGTGACCCTGAAAGTGTAAATCTTGCCGTGCGAGAGCGTGAAATACATGGCTCTGCCGGTTCCGTCCTCAGGATTTGAAAGTTTTGTGTAGGTGTTGTTGCCAAGTTTTACATCTTCAATTATTGGCTTTGTCAGCGCTGATGCGTAACGTTTTACCACATCCTCAACTTTTTCGTCGTCACGAATGTATGGGTTGAGGGTGCAATCCATGGCTTGTTCTTTCTTGGCATCGTCACCGGGGAGGAAAACAACGGAAATATCGGTTTCAGTTTTCACTTTCCAACCTTCCGGAAGCTGGCATTTTGCAAACTTTGTGTCGTATTTGCCGCCGATGAGGAAGAAACCACTGGTTGAAGTTTCAGCCTGTGAGACATCGCCCGGCTTCCATTCACCTTTCGGTGTCAGCTTGAAGGTTTCGATGACTTTCATGAGGTCATCGAAAGTGTTCTGGGTGTAGATGTGAATGTAGAAATCTTCACCCTCGCCACACAGCACAATCGGCCTTTC
>CAYYJO010000100.1:0-3628 GCA_964472265.1 uncultured Caldisericales bacterium
GGCGGTGGCGGCCGAGGCGGCGGAAACTTCAAAATGCCTGATAGTTTCCTCTCGGCTTTCAAAGTCGAAACTGGTGAAGAGATTTGGTCCAGAAAGCTTCCAGCAGCAGACCCGACAAAAAGGGACATGGGCGACCTTGCATACGGCATTCCAGCAGTCACTCCAAAAGGAATTGTTATCCAGTGCATGATCAGCAAAACCATGCTCTTTGACAAGGAAACCGGTGATCTCAAGTGGTCAACCCCAACATCCGGCGGTTTCTCGATGACAGGCATGCAGTATGTCTGCACCGGAACCTATATCATTTCAACCCGAGGCAGCAAGCTGTCATTCATCAACCTGAGCAATGGCACCGAAGAGTATGTTGAAGACCTTAAGTTCCAGGCTGGTATGCCTATTGGTGGCGTCATGCCAACGTACGCATTCCCATGCGTCTCAAACGACATGGTCTATATCGCGGCCGACAAGCTTATGGCTTACAGCAAGAAAATCGTTGGAATAAAGTCAGACCCGACCGTCGTAAGATTTGAGCAGGTTGAAACCGGCCAGACCAAGATGAAGCCATTCAGAGTCATTTACAACGGCGATGGTGAAATTTCAGGCACTCTCTCGGTTGACCAGCCGTGGATGAAGCTTAACAACACATCGTTTACAATTGCAACACAGAACTACGAGCTAACAATTGACGCAACAAAGCTTGAGCCAGGCGAATACAAGGGTGAAGTCACCATCAAATCGTCTGTTGGCGAAGGCAAAGTCCCTGTCAACGTCAGGGTTGTTCCGAAACCGCCACTCAAACTGGAGATCAATCTCGATGAGGAAGTGCTGACAAATGTTAACCCGTTCAAAGTCACCGGATCGACTGTTCCGGGCGCAACACTCACAATCTCAGGCAGACCGGCAACCGTAACAACCGACGGCTCATTCAAGGAAGACATCCCACTCAAGGAAGGCCTCAACAGGCTCACATTTGAAGCGACAGATGCAAAGGGCGCAAAAGCAGTTGCAATCAGAGTCATATTCCTCGATACCAAGAAACCGCTTCTCCAGGTTTCGCTTGCCAATGAGCAGGTGTTCATGGAACAGCCGGTAAAATTCTCAGGCAGAACCGAACCGGGCATCAAGCTCAGGGTCAATGAGCAGCCAGTCG
Organism: uncultured Caldisericales bacterium; assembly: GCA_964472265.1. GTDB lineage: Bacteria > Caldisericota > Caldisericia > JAAYUI01 > JAAYUI01 > JAGNLA01. The sequence continues at coordinate 1,151 of CAYYJO010000100.1, forward strand.
AGATCATGGAAACTGGCGAGTTCGAAGCGGTGCTTGACACCCTTGAAGACGGCGAACACAAGGTGACAATCGTTGCAACCGACAAGGCAGGCAACATCTCAACGATAGAAAGGACAATCGTCTTAGACACAAAGCCTCTCGAATTCAACCTGGAACTCCCACAGGAACCGATCTACACAAACCAGCCAACCTACAAAATCAAGGGCACAACAAAGCCGGACACCAGGGTCGTAGCAACCCTTGGCCAATCAATGGCTGGAATGACGGTTGCCGACGATGAAGGCAAGTTCGAGCTAGAGATCAAGTTTACAGAAGAAGGCGAGTTCCAGATCGGCATCAGGGCACAGTATGACCAGAAATCAGCCCAGAAATCGGTTTCAATCGTTTACGACAAGACCCCGCCATCAATCAAATGTGACCTGCCGGCAACAACCGACAAGCAAAGCCTCACAATCTACGCCATGACTGATCCGGGACTCGATGTCACAATCACCGTTGGAGCCGACAAAAAGGTCGTAAAATCTGACGCAAACGGCAAATTCCAGGCATCGTTCACCCTCAAGGCTGGACTCAATCCTGTCACCATGACAACAAAAGACATGGCAGGAAACGAAGGCAAATTCACCGGTTTCGTAAAGTTCGAAGAGAAGAAGCAGTCCCAGAAGGTAACAATCATCCTCACACTCGACAAGACTGACTGGACGCTCAATGGTGCAGCACAGACCCCGCTCAAGGTCGCCCCAACCTCAACCAAACTCCCGGCAGACCTCAAGGGCAGCACATACATGCCAATCAAGGAAGTAGCTCAGGCTCTGTTTGCCACAGTCGCCTGGGACGGCAACGAAAAGAAAGTCACCCTTACACAGAAACTTCCAGATGGCACAACAAACATCATCGAGCTCTGGATTGGAAAGAAAACTGCCAAGATCAACGGCAAGGAAGCCCCAATCAGCTCAAACGGCAAGCTCTACCCGGTCATCTACGAAGACAAAACCCTTCTTCCTCTCAGATTCGTTGCCGACGCTCTCGGTTGCTCAACCAGCTACGAGGCTGCCACCAAGACAATCACGCTGAATTTCCCGAAATAACCAGATTCCACCTTCCAAAAAGCCCGATCGAAAGATCGGGCTTTTTCATTTGAAACTAAACCCTTTTGCATGTGTCTAAGCTATTGAATCTCAAAGGAGGTTTCAAAAATGAAATACCTTAAGATGATAGCGATGCCGGTTTTGATGATCGCAGTCGCAATGTTCATTCTCTGGGGCATGGTTGCCAGCACCGGATTTGTCCAGATGCTCTGGGTTGCGCTGATGATCGCTTCGATGGTTGGTATGTGTGCCTGGGATTTCATCGGCCTGAAGTCACTTGCTGACATCTTGATCGCCGTCGTTGCGCTTGTCGTTATTGGAGCAGCACTCAAGTTCGTCATGTTTACAGTCCTTGGTTGGCCGTGGGTTGCAATGGGTCAGGCAAATCCTGGTTCAGACCTTGTCTCGGTTGCATCAAACCTCTGGACGCCTCTGCTAAACTGGTGGACGCTTGGTGGCTTGGTTCTTGGAGCTGGCGTTTCAGCACTGGTTCTCATCTGGCTTCAGAAGACCAAACAAATCTGATTGAAAAACGCTGATTAAAGGCAGATTTGAAAGTATATCTTTAATAGGATTTTGCCTTGGTTTTGCTTTGACTTATCCAGAACGTGCCATACTGGAAGAAGCAAAACCAAGGAGAATAAAAACATGCAAGGACATCCGCATTCAGCACAGCATCCAGGTGGTCATGGTGACATGATCTCGGCTCTCCACAGAGAGAACAATGGCCAGGAAAATGCTCTTAAACCACCGTTTCTGGTCTCATACTCGATAACCCAGGAATGCAACCTCAAATGCAAGCACTGCTACAGCGAATCGGCAGAGGGTGTCGCCCGTGACGAACTCAACACCGAACAGGCAAAGAAGCTCATCGATGACATCGCTGCGCTTGGCTCCAAACTTCTGATCCTCGATGGTGGTGAACCATTGAAGAGACCAGATTTCCTTGATCTTGTAAAACACGCAACGTCAAAAGGCCTGAGAACGGTTGTTGGCACAAACGCAACCCTCATCGATGTCCCTATGGCAAAACGCATGATCGAGGCTGGCGTGATGGCTGTTCAAATCTCTGTTGACGGCGCAAACTCCAAAACTCACGATTGGTTCAGGGGTGTTGAAGGGTCGTTTGTCCAGGCGATCAATGGCGCAAAAGCCTGCAAAGAGGCTGGTCTCCCGTTCCAGTTCGGTGCAACCATCAGAAAAGACACCATAAAGGAATTGCCGGAACTGCTCAATCTTGCCGTAGAAACCGGAGCAAACGCAGCAGAATTGTTCGATCTTGTTGAGGTTCCAAGGGTGAAAAGGGAGATTCCGGATCAGGTTCTGACAAAGCAGCAGAGAAAAGAAGTCATGAACTGGCTTGCACAGACCCAGACCGACTACCCGATTA
>CAYYJO010000101.1:0-3563 GCA_964472265.1 uncultured Caldisericales bacterium
GACCGATATTTCTGATAAGTCAAAATCCCTCAAAACTGAACAACAAGAGTTGCAAAAATCAATAAAATCCAGCAAGGAAAGATTGTCGGGACTGGAAAGGCAACTCGAAAAAAAGCCTGACCTTGAGCAAGCTATTGCCATTGACTCCGAGTTTTCAGCCTCAAAGATTGCATTCGACGAGGCTGGCGGGAAGCTCTCAGCGTATGTTGCAGAGCTTGACAGCTTCAGGGGCGTGAACAGGGAGCTGCTGACCCATAAAAAGCAAATAGACGATAACATCGTGACCTATAAAAGTTCGCTAGAACTTGCCAATGCCAAGGCTGGAAAGATTGAATCTTTGACCATCGAGATCATCAACCTTCAAAACACTCTTGAAACCAAAAATTTTGCCCATGAAGCCAGAAAGAATAAAGATGGAATTGAGAGTCAGATCACAGCTCTGGCGTTCGACTCGGCGATGTTGATGAATGCAAGACAAAAATACGGAGCCTTTGAAAAGTTCGATTCCCAGAAAAAGGCCCTCGACCTTGCGAAGTCAACTTTAAATGGCGCAAAACAGGCATTGGATCAGACCATGGCACACATTGAGGACTTTGAAAACCAGACAAAACTGCTTGAGCAAAAACTTTTGGAGCTGCCAGACCTGGAGTTGCAAAAGAAGTCTGCTGAACAATCTCTTGAATTGGCCAAAAATGATGAGCAAAATGCAGGCACAAACCGCGACTCAATTTTGAAGGTCAAGAACAATCTGGAGCGCGACATTGATGAAACCGGCAAGGCGAGGCGGCAACTTGAAGAGGTCTCACAAAAACTGGTTTCAAATGAAAAGGAAATAAAAATATTCGACGAGTGCAAAAAAATGTTTGGCCCAGAAGGCATTCCATCACATATCCTAGAAGGAGTAATCCCTGAGCTTGAAGAAATAGCCAATGAGATCATCATGGAAATTTCTCAAGGCAGAATAGGCACTGAAGGCATGAGGATCGAGGTCAGGACAACCAGAGAAGGCAATCAGAACAAGGTTTACAAGGCGCTTGACATCATTCTAACCGACGGTCAGGTGAAGAGACCATACGAGCTTTTCAGTGGTGGAGAACGCTTCAGGGCTGATTTTGCCATCAGAATCGCCCTCTCACAGCTCCTTGCCCAGCGCTCTGGAAAAAGGCTTAGAACGCTTGTGATTGACGAAGGTTTTGGCACACAGGACGACGAAGGCATCAGGCGGTTGATCGAAGCGATTCAGGACGTTTCGGAGAAATTTGACAAAGTTCTGGTGATTTCACATGTCGATGAGATCAAAAACGCTTTTGAAAAACGGATTGTCGTCAGGCGCAACTCGGAAACGTCAAGTTTTGAGGTGATGTGATGGATTACGAGGTTTTCGACAAGTGGGCGAAAACCTACGACAGATCAATCTCAGGAGACTGGATTCACGATCGATATGACCAGGTGTTGGGATTCATGGTAAATACAGTTAAGGAGTTTGCCGACAATAAGAGGATAAGGCTTTTGGACATTGGTGCAGGAACAGGCAATCTCATCTCAAAACTTCAGGATATAAATATTGAGATAAATACTATCGAACCATCAATTGGAATGCGAGAAAAGCTGTTACAAAAGTGCCCAGATGTCAACATTATTGATGGCGAGTTGCCTGAGCTGCCGATCTTTGAAGAAAAATTCGACTGCATTGTTTCTTCATATGTGATCCATCATGTTGATCATCAGAAGAGTGGCCTAATGATTGATAGGATTTGCAAAAACCTGAAACCTGATGGCTTAGTACTACTTGCAGATGTGATGTTCGAATCGAAGAAACTTTTTGATGATCACATCTCTGATTTGAGGAGAGAAGGTCTGACTGAAAGAATTGAAGAAATTCTTGATGAGCCGTTTCAGTTTGTTGATGTTCTTTGTAATTGCTTCAGCCGGAATGGCATGAATGTAGATTTCAGAAGGTTTTCTTATTATACATTTTGTCTACTGGCAAGGTGATTCTAATGTTTATTTGATTGGTTTTTTAAGAAACTCTCAAAATCCTTTCCCTTCTTCTTGGCTGCAACCTTCTCGCTGTCAGATGGCTGAGACAGCGACCACCCGTAGAAGCCAAGGACAATTGCCAGTACGACATGCGACCCGATGTAGATATAGAACATGACAACCGGCATTCCCAGGCCTAAGTCTAACCAGTCGGGTGTAATGTTGTGGAGGCCGGATAAAATTGCGTAGATGTTGATTGCACAGATTGCATACCAGATAACCGGAGCCTTCTCTTTCCCCACCAGAAACATGATGAAGATCACAGCAGTGGAAATTGCAACAAGAACCGGGAAAATAGCTGAAAAAATGTTGATTTCCTGGTTTAATGAAGCAAACCTGGTCACAGCCTTGAATGACTCAAAGAATATCAGCGTGACAAGCAAAACTTTGATTATTACCCCTAGTGTTTTTTTCATGAACCTTAATCCTTCCAGATGTCAGAATCCTTTGCTTTTTTCTTCTCCTCAGACTGTTTTTTCAGGTATTCGTCAAACGCCAGCACCCTCTGCTCTGACCTTGGCGTGTCCTCACCAAACAGGTAGTCGGTGAAATAATAGGCAACCAATGCCACAACCAGGATGAGCTGAACGAAAAGGTAGCAATAAAAAAGAAAAACCGGCATGCCAAATATCTTCTCCGGTGACATCGAAACAACCCCGACATCGGAATAATTGACGATGCTTGTTGTGAAAAAATTGTAGGCAATGACAAGCGCCATAAACAACGGAGCTTTCTTCTGTCCAAGCCATGTGAAACCGATAACGGCCAGGCAGGTGACGACAACGACAATATTGAGCACAAACGGTGTCAGATAGCCGGCCAGTCCTATCATCTCAGAACGGGCGATGACTCTTGCGACCTCAAATATCGCAAGCGCACCGACGATTAACGAGAATGCGACCTTCCATCTATGAAATCCCTGCACAAATCTTCTGGTGTTCATCTGTCCTCCGGTGTGGTTGGCAGAGAAACATTGTACGCTCCTTGGCTCGATTTGTCAAAAGGTTTGGCAGATCAGTTAAGTTGAAAGTATTGACTTTGATGCCTCCATGCATTAACTTCTTATGGCATTGCGGGATAGAGCAGCCTGGTAGCTCGTCGGGCCCATAACCCGGAGGTCGTTGGTTCAAATCCAACTCCCGCAACCATTTTTTTGTGCCCACGTAGCTCAGTTGGTAGAGCATGTCCTTGGTAAGGACAAGGTCAGCAGTCCGATTCTGCTCGTGGGCTCCAGTCTGTTTCAGGGCTATGGGCAAAAAATTCCCCTTTTTCATACCGGATTTGTAAACTTTTCGAGGTTGACTGACTGGTAAATCCTGATATATATCAGAATGCAAAACATAGTGCAACTTAATTATGCTTTTGCCACCTAAACAGCAGCAGGCGTAAGAAGGGATTGTGCCCTCCGCTCCTCATAGCTTTAGGGGGAAAGTAAAGCAATGTAATTGGCACAAAAGGAGAATACGAGATGGCAAAAGAAAAATTTGAGCGAACGAAACCGCATGTCAACGTTGGCACCATCG
>CAYYJO010000102.1:0-3387 GCA_964472265.1 uncultured Caldisericales bacterium
ATCTGACCTTGCATAATCGAAAACTCCTGCTAGAGTCCAGACATTAAAAAGCAAGGAGTTGAACATGAAAAAGACAGCAACAATCCTGGCAATCATTGTACTGGTTGCGCTATCGCTTGCAGCCTGCGGAAACAATGCACAGGAAGAAAAAACCGGCAATGAACCGGTGAAAAATGAAGTGAAGATAATACAGACCGAAAAAAGCGCACAAAACGTTGAATCGGGAACCGAAAAGCCTGCGACCGGAGAAACAAAACCAACAGAGGAAACGACACCTCCAGCAGAGACCCAGACTCCAGAAACGCCAGCTTCTGAAGCCCAGCCAGGTCAGGAAAAGATAACGGTTTTCAAAGGCCAGTACGTCACTTGCAGACTCCCTGAAAAATGGGCCTCGCAGGAAGACCTTGGACAGGGAGTTGCAGCTGCCCTCCTTGATCCAACAACAAAAGCCGGTGTTGTAGTCCAGTTCGTAAAGGACAACAAGGATACGCTTGATGACATAGTTACCGGCATCAACGCCCAGATAAAGGGAAATGTTGACGATTACACAATTGGCGGAAAAAACTTCAAACGCATCACTGCTGTCATGGATGGGAAGACGGTTACATATCTCATAATCGTAAAGGGGACAATGGCTTATTACGTTTCAACCGACATCCTTGACCATGAAGATGCCCAGCTTGTCATCTCGTCTCTTGAGTTCAAATGATCGAAAGGTTGACGTAACAATATATCACTTGATTATTAGCCAAATGCTGGTAATGTTTTTCAGGCTAAAAAAATGCCCAAACAAATCCTAAAAGGAGTTGAAAAAATGAAGAGAATTCTTGCCATACTTTTGGTCCTTTGCGTTGCAGTGACAATGTTCGTTGCTTGCGGTGAAAAGAAGGAAGAGCCGACAACCGACACAACAACCACAACAACAGAAACCACAACCGACAACACGACGACAACAGAAACCACCGAAAAGCCAGCCGACACAACACCACCGGCAGCAACACCGAGCTTTGAGAACGCAGTTCTTTCAGTCGTCCTTCCAACCGGTTGGACCGCAACTGACGATCAGGGAGCTGTCATGATCAAGAAAGCCGACTCAACCGATTTCATCTCAGTCCTTCCAATCCCGTCAAACAACGCCCCAATCGAAGAATATCTCAAGGCAATGGCAGTTGGCGCAACAGTAGAAGATGCAACAATCGGCGCAAACAATTTCAAGAAGTACGTCACCCCAGGCATGACAGCAACAAACCTCGTTGCCGACAAGGGTGCAAACTTCATCGCAATCACAGTTCAGAACTTCGAAGGCGCAGACGAGCAGGCAATCCTCTCATCAATCGTCCTGAAGTAATTCAGCTTTAATAAAGCAATACAAGGCCGGAGATTCCTCCGGCCTTTTTATTTTGGCCACTCTCGTGTAAAATATCTTCATAAAAAGAAATGGAGCCAATGATGAAAAGAAATGCCCTTTTGCTGCTTGTCCTCATTTTCGCTGCTAGTTTCGTTGTCTCTTGTGGCAAGAAAACCACAGACCTTGGGCCAAAAGTTTATGAGGGCAAGGTTTTCACGCTCACTCTCCCTAGAGGCTGGAGGGCAATCCCTGATGAAAACCAGGAATCCTCAATAACGGTCAAAAAGTCTGACTACCAGAATTTCTACATTGGAGCAACCGATCAAAACACCCAGACAATCGAGCAGTATCTTGGCTACTTGGGCAAGAAGCCCGAATTTGCCAACGCCACCGTTGAAAAAGAAAAAATTGGCGGCATCACTTATATAAAAGTAAAGAAATCACCAGAGGACGCAGGCGCAATCTATTTTTATGTCAACAAAAACAAAATGCTCATGATTACGCTCGGGGATTCAAAGGCAACGGAAGAACTCGGCATACTGGCTACGCTTAAATTAAGGTAAACGTTAGATAATATGACAGGAAAATGTCATATTACGATCCCTGGAGTTTTAGAAGGTTAAATCATTTGCAAATTGGGATCAACTTCATTACAATCTTACAGGTTTAAAATGAAGCTGAACAAGAAGCTGATACTACTGTCGATCCTTACAACATTCATCGTGGTTTTTCTCTTTGCAGTCTACGGCGAGAAACCCGCGATAAAGTTTGATAAACTCGTTAAAATCGAACAAAATGGCAGCCCAAACAGCGAGAAAACAATAAAAAACTACCAAACTGATATGATTAACGGAACACGGTTTGAAGATGATTTTCTTTCAATAGTGCTCCCGATTGGCTGGAGTGCTGGCAGTGAGGATGAATCCGTCGTTTTAACCAAAAACAGCAACCAGTTCATGAAAATAACCATCTTTGAAATGCTGGCTGATTCGGCAACTGTGGGTCAGTATCTTCAATCCAAAACAGCCACGCAAGACGATGTAAGTGTTGAAGACATAGTGATAGGCGTAAATTCTTTCACCAAAGCCACAAGCTCGATGGGCGTCTCGGATTCAGCCACCTTATATTGTGTCACTCCGAAAGGTTTGCTAACCATCGTTGCCGGAATGTTCAACGAGCCAGAAGTGCTCGTGATCCTCGGCTCACTCATCCTCAAGTGATTTAACCAGGTTAAGAAAATTTGCAAACGCAAGCGCATTTGTTACAATAAGATCAGACACTTAAACAAAGGAGAAACATATGAAAAAAATCATTTTGGCACTGCTTGTTCTATTCGTTGCCACAACTTTGTTTGTTGCATGCGGTGAAAAGAAGGAAGAACCGGCAAAAGATGATGTAAAGACTGAGGAAACCACTGAAAAACCAGTCGGAGAGACCAAGGTAGAAGGCAATCTCTTTGAAGGCAAGATGCTCAGCTTCACCCTGCCGAAAGGCTGGACAGCAAAGGAAGATGCCGGATCAATCAACATCGAAAAAGAAGGTGATCCGCTCATGGGTATCACAATCATGGAATTTGAGGGCAATTCGGCACCAATTGATGATGTAATCAATGCAACTGTCGACATGTTCAAGGATTCGAATCCAACGATCAGTGAAGTCACAATCGGTGCAAACACCTACAAAAAACTCTCCGTATCAATCGCAACAATAAACACTGACACGCTCTACATTGCAGCATCAAATGGCATTGTTTCAATTACATCTGTCAAACTCGACGATCCAGATGTGAAGGCAATGCTTGAATCAGTTGTTTTGAAATAGTTCAATAAGTGGGAATCAAAAAACCGGAGGCTAGTCCTCCGGTTTTTCATTTTGTAGCGATCCTGTGTCTTGCTTTCTGCCTTCCATCCGCTCTTTCACCCGTTTCTCAAACCCGTGGTCGGATGGGGTGAAGAACTTTTTCCCCTTCAGTTCATCGGGTAAATAACCCTGTGTCGTGAATCCTGCGGGGAAGTCGTGTGGATACTTGTAGCCAACAC
>CAYYJO010000103.1:0-3384 GCA_964472265.1 uncultured Caldisericales bacterium
GTGATGGCCTTGCCGATGAAGATTGTGTGGGTGCCGCAATCGATTGAGTTGACTTTTTCAAGTTCCATTACCGAAACAGTGTTTTCAATGACAAGAGGAACCTTCGAGCCAATCTTGCACTGTGCCTGTTCAAGTTTCTTCTCGACTCTGCCGGATTTGAATCCAAACAATCCGATAAAGGTCATGGGTGTATCTTCTGCAAGGATGCTTATTCCGAAATGTTTTGCGTTTGCCATCAGTTCGTGAGTAAAATTCTGCTTGTTCAACGCTACGGCAATCTGTGGCGGTTCGCTCGTTATCTGGAAAACAGTGTTGGCTATCTGGCCATTTGTTCTGCCATCATCGCATTTTGTTGTGATAATGTACATCCCGTACGAGATGTCATACAAAACCTTTGGGTTATATTCTTCCGACATCGCAACCCTTCTCTTTGTCACATGCAGACTGCATCTTCCTGGCAACTTCCATACCCCAGTTAAAACAAGTCTCAAGGGCTGCATCGTCTGGGACAAATTTGATCTTGAGTGGTTCCGGCATCATGTCCAGCCCCATGCTTTTGAGAGTCTCATGTATGTCAGTTGCAGCCTCTCCACTCCAGCCGTATGAACCGAAAGCGCCAGCAACAACGTTTGTTGGCTTAAGACCTTTTAGATAGTTGAGCGTATCGGCAACGGTTGGAAACATAAGCCTGTTGAGCGTCGGCGAGCCAACCAGCAAAGCACCGGAATCAAGCACTTCCGTTGCAATGTCTGCTCGCTGAAGAACCGAAAGTGGGAGCAATTTTGCCTTCATCCCACCAGCCCTGATTCCTTCGCCAATCACTCTTGCCATCAGCGACGTGCTGTTCCACATGGTGTCAAATACAATCACAGCCTTGTTTGTTGGTTTGTGGGAGCACCATCTCATGTAAGCGTCGATGATGTCGCCTATGTCCCTTTTCCAGATTGGGCCATGGTCAGGAGCTATCAATTTTATCGGCCAACCGGCAGAAATAACCTTGTCGATTGTCTTTTTAATGATCGGTACAAAAAGCATGACGATGTTTGCAAAATATTTTGCAGCCTCCCACATGAGGATCGAATCGTCTAGCTCGTTGTCGAACCTTTCGTAGGTGGCGTAGTGCATTCCAAAGGCATCCTGTGAGAAGAGCACGTTGTCTTCTGTGAGGAACGTGAACATGGAGTCCGGCCAGTGAACCATTCTCGTTTCCATGAACTGAAGCTGCATATTACCAAGCGGAAGTGAGCTTCCATCCTGAACTCCTTCGATATGGAAGTCCGGGTGAAGTTGATCGGTGAGGGCTTCAACGCCTTTGATTGATGCCAGCACTTTTTCGGGCTGGACGTATTTTACCGTTTCGGGCAATGAGCCTGAATGATCCATCTCTGCGTGGTTTGAGATGATGATGTCAATTTTTTTTGGATCGATGACTGATGAAATTCGATCCATCATCTCTTCCCAATATGGTTTCTTGACACAGTCAATGAGGATGTTCTTTTCGCCCGTTATCAGATAAGAGTTGTAGGTTGTCCCTCTCGGAGTGCCGTAGCCGTGGAAATCCCTGATTGTCCAGTCGATGGCTCCAACCCAGTGCACATGCTCAGAAATCTTTGAAGCTTTGAAATATCCGCTCAATGTTCACCTTCTTTCAAACACGCTAAAGGATAGCAAAACTTGAACTAAAATCAAAGAAGGGATGAAAGTCGTTGACAGATCGTGGAAAGGAAGGATTCATCAATGGAATCAAACGCTGAAACCTCGTGGGAGTCAATGTCCAGTTCACCCAAAACCCTGCCGTTCCTGACAATCGGAAGCACAATCTCGGATTTCACATTGATTGAGCACGAAAGATAGTTGTTTTCCTTTGTGACATCGTCGATTGTGAATGTCTTCATGGTTTGTGCTGCCTGGCCGCAGATTCCTTTGCCAAATGGAATGTGCGTGTGTTCAGTCGGTTCACCGGCAAAAGGCCCAAGGACAAGCATCCTGTCGTCATTTTTGTCGGTCAGATAGAACCCGAACCAGCCGTAGTGGGGAACTTTTTCGTGAAGGAAATCACAAACCCCCTGCATCTTTGAAGCTGGGGAATCGTTGCCGTCAAAAATCCTCAAAACCTCCGGCTCAAGGCTTTCAAGCAGCTTCCTTTTGGGCGAGACCTGTTCATCCCAGACTTCCATGGCTCTCCTGATGTGCGGGATGGTGATTGAGCCACCAACAATGAGGCCAATCATCAGCGTCTCTTCGAATTCTTCGCTCGTCGCACCGAGCTTGAGGCACTGGGCTACATGGTAGCTGATGCAGTCATCGCACCTGAGCACAAGCGACGAAACCAGCCCCATCAGCTCCTTGTACTTCTCTGGCACTGCACCGCCGGAATATGTTCGCCAGTCGAGATCCATGAAAGATTTCATGTTTCTGCCAGCGTATTTTGACAGGATTCTGTTTAGTCTGTCCCGTTTTTCGTTGAACAATCCAAGTTTGGTTTCCATAGGTCTTTAAGATAAATCAGATGCCTTTTGTTGAAAAGGGGGGCATGAAGCCCCCCTTTGAAAAGTCGTGTTAATCTCAAACAAATGCGTTGTAGTCAATCGGATTGAAGCATGAGCCTGCTGGCCAGACCCTTGCCGCAAGCTCGCGGTCAAGCATGAAAAGTCCGTCCTGGCTGGTTCCGATGCGCTTAAGTTCTTCGACAATCTTAGTGACGTTGCTCTCTTCCTCGATTTGTTCGTTGACAAACCAATGAAGCATCGGTTCGGCAGCGTAGTCCTTGTTGTCTCTGGCGACTGTCACGATCTTGTTGATGCATCCTGTGATGAATTCTTCGTGAACAACAGCATCCTGAAAAACTTCAAGAGGTGATGCCCAGTTCGTTTTGATCTGCTTTAGGTCAAGAAGGGTGACTTTCCCGCCCCTGTTTGCGATGTGATCAAAAAATTTCATTGCGTGTATTGTCTCTTCGTGAACCTGAACCTTCATCCAGTTTGCCATGCCGTCGAGGTTCTTTTCCTGGAACCAGGCTGCTGCCGAGAGGTAGAGGTATGCAGATTCCAGCTCGTTTTTGATCTGCTCATTAATGATTTCTTCTACAGGTTTCGGAATCATTTTACTCTCCTTGTTTAGAATTCTTTATTCCAGAGGCCGTGAAGGTTGCAATATGCCCTTGCAACTCCGTTTTCAGGCTTCATCTTGAAGATGCCTTCAGGATTTTTTCCTGGTTCAAGGAAAACCCTGCAGGAATAACCGGAAGGAGTGATCATCTGAACCCATTCAATCCAGTGTTCGGCTGTCATCGGATGAGCAACCGATCCGATCTTGATGTGCGTTCCATCATCCATTTTTTCAACGACAGGGACATGCTTTTCAAGTGAAGCGTCAACCGTATTT
>CAYYJO010000104.1:0-3346 GCA_964472265.1 uncultured Caldisericales bacterium
TCTCATTTGTTATCGCAAATATAAGATTCATGAGATTATTGCTGGACTAGAGCCGTTTCTACCTCTGCAAGCGTGAGGTCTTTTGGGCATGATCCGCTAACGGCATTCGGATTGCCTCCACCTTTGGCGCCAACAGAGTTTGCCAGGGCTTCGAGCATCTCTTTTGCTTGACCAGTTGGCGAACCGATTGCAAGCTGGCACGGGTTTGAAGAGAAAATAATCGAGTTCAAGCCTGATTTTGCCGTCAGCATAGAGCCGATTTTTGAGACGAGTTTTGACGGTGCTGAGGTTTGGAGAATGCTTATTTTACCGAACCTCGATTCAACCTGTTTGGCATTTTCAAGTTCTAGAGGGATAACCTTCTCCCAAAGCGAGGATATTTCTTTGGACTGTGCTGAATTCAGGTTCACGATCTTCAGGTAGGAGTCTTTGAGCTCCTCGTTTGAGCAACTTGCGGTTTTGCGAAGTTCCCTCAGAATAGCCGATTCGTATGCTCCTAACCCGACTGCATCAAATCCGGCAACAAATGTGATTCGACTGCCCTGTTTGCTTGCCTCGAGATTTGTGATTCTGATTGAGCCGATCATTCCGGTTGTCGGCACATGAGTTCCACAGCAGGCCGATCTGTCGATTCCTTCGATAACTACAACCCTCAGTTCTGAAGTGTCTTTTTCAGAAAGGTTTTCACTGAATCGTCCACGGTTTGTCAGGGTTCCATACTCAGTTGTAACAGGAATATTGTTCATTATCGCTTCGTTTGAGAGCTGCTCAAGCTTCAAAATCTCTTCCCATTCGACCTTTTTATCGAAATCAATCGTGCAGTTTGAGCCGATCTTCACGCCAGTTGTTGCAAGCCCCATCTCGGTTTCGGCGATTCCTGAAATGATGTGCTGCGCTGTGTGTCTCCTGCTCTGGGAAACCCTGTGTGCAGTTTCGATTTTGGCTGGGTATTTGCCGGAGGGAAGTGGTCTGTCAAGTGTTATGATGGCATCGCCGTCCTTTGCCTCAACCTTTACGATGTTGGCGTCGCCTATCATTCCCCTGTCTGGTGGCTGTCCGCCTTCATCTGGATGGAAAATGATCGGCGAAATCCTGCACAACGGGCCTTCAATCTGAACGAGTTCGACCTCAGCTTCAAAAGCGAACGGGTTTTCCCAGTAAAATCTTTTCATATGTTGATTCTAACAGATGAGGAGCTACTTCTTCAAGTGCTTGAAGCCTGTGACTGTTTGGATAGAATTGCTTTCATGAATTCAGAGATAATATGCGCAAAAGTCAGGAATGGCCTTGATGAATCGGTATTCAGGGGTCATGCAGTTTCAATCGATGAGAGCCACAAAATCACCTCAAGCCTTGGAAATCCAATGTACATTACATATTTTCGAAGCTCGTCCAAACCAATCCAGGCAATGACGCTCGTAATTTCCGGTGCTTACGAAAAATTCAGACTGAGCCTTAAACATCTGGCAATCGCTTCTGGTTCACACAATGGACAGAAGGTTCACACAGAAGTTGTTCTCGACTTGCTTGAAAGATGTGGATTAAATGATGAGTTTTTGCTTTGTGGAACCCATCCACCCCTCACAAAAGCTTCAAGAGCCGAATTCGATGAAGTGTCAGCAAAACCGATAAACCACAACTGCTCCGGGAAACATGCAGGAATGCTGGCCACTTGCATGGCGATGGGTTGGAGTACTGACGGATACAACAAAATTGAGCATCCAATCCAGCAAATGACGCTTGATGTGATTGCCAAAATGTGCGAAATGAACAGAAATGACATTCTAATCGGCGTCGACGGTTGTGGTGTGCCTGTTTTTGGGATGCCCATCTACAACATGGCTGTTGGCTTTTCCAATCTTTCCAATCCCACCAATCTTGAGTCCGAGTTGAAAGATGCAGCATCGATGATTTCTGAGTCAGTCAAGAGACATCCATTGCTCATGGGTGGCGAGGATCGTGTCATGACCGCATTTCTTGAAGACAATCCCTGTGTTGTGGCAAAAGACGGTGCGGAAGCTGTTTTCTGCGCAGGAAAAAATGGCAAGGCCTTTGCCTTCAAGATTGAGTGTGGCGATGGCGGTGATCCTTTCAGATTCACGATGGCCAGACTATCGCCACGAATAGGTGGAAAAATAGAAAAACTCAAACCATTTTTTGATATTCCGATATTAACAACACATGGTGAAACCGTAGGCCAACTTGAGATGAGAACCGACTGGAAACCCTGGTAAAAAAAACCGGCTCCCCAAGGAGCCGGTGTAATCTTTGAATATTCCTAGCGCTTTTCGGCAACCAACATCTGGAGGAACGTCTTGTTGTCGCGTGTTTCCTGCAGCCACTTGTAGAGTTTGTCGAGAGCGTCTGTCGGGTCGAGGTTTGTTAGGAATCTGCGAAGTTGTCTGATTCTCTTGCCCATCTCGTCGTCGTAAAGGAGTTCGTCGCGCCTTGTACCTGAACGGTTGATGTCGATGGCTGGGAAAATACCCTTTTCTGCAAGCTTTCTGTCAAGAACAAGCTCCATGTTGCCGGTTCCCTTGAACTCTTCGTAAATGACCTCGTCCATCTTTGAGCCGGTTTCGATGAGCGATGTTGCGATGATGGTCAGTGACCCGCCGTTGTCAATGTTTCTTGCAGCGCCAAGGATTTTCTTTGGCCCATGAATGGCGGAGGTGTCGAGGCCGCCGGTGAGGGTTCTGCCAGTCGGGGTCATTACAAGGTTGTAAGCTCTTGTCAGCCTCGTGATGCCGTCCATCAGGATGACTACGTCTTTCCTCATTTCGACAAGGCGTTTTGCGCGCTCAATTGCGAGTTCGACAACCCTTATGTGATTTTCGGGAAGTTGGTCAAATGTAGAGCTGATAACCTGTGCATTCACCGATCTCTGCATGTCGGTGACCTCTTCAGGGCGTTCGTCAACCAGGAGGATCATGAGCGTGACTTCCGGGTGATTGACCGAAATGGCTTGGGCTATCTTTTTGATGACTGTGGTTTTACCGGCTTTTGGCGGTGAGACGATCATGCCGCGCTGACCTTTGCCGATTGGTGCGACAAGGTCAACAACCCTCAGTGTAATGTCGTTTCTTCCCGGATACTCCATTTTCAGTTTTTCATTCGGGAAAATTGGAATGAGGCTTTCAAAGTTTGGTCTGCTGCGAAGCTGTTCCGGGTCGACGCCGTTGCAGGTTTCGATCTTGAGCATGGCTGAATATTTTTCGCCCTGCTTGGTTGGGAACCTGACGATTCCTTCAATGAAATCGCCGTTTCTGAATCCGAAGCGCCTGATTTGTGACGGAGCAAGATAAACGTCCTTTGGTGATGGAACGTACTGTGTTCTCAGGAAACC
>CAYYJO010000105.1:0-3043 GCA_964472265.1 uncultured Caldisericales bacterium
GGTATGCAAAATGAGGTGATGGATGCCTACCATTAATCAATTGGTACGCAAGAACAGGCAGCAGCCGAAGTTCAAATCGAAAACTCCGGCATTGCAGGAATGCCCGCAGAGACGCGGCGTATGCACGATCGTAAGAACGATGACTCCGAAGAAGCCAAACTCGGCTTTGAGGAAGATCGCAAAGGTAAGACTTTCAAACTCAGTTGAAGTCCTCGCTTACATCGGCGGCGTCGGCCACAGCCTTCAGGAACACTCGGTTGTTCTTGTAAGGGGTGGACGTGTTAAAGACCTTCCAGGTGTGAGATACCACATCGTCAGGGGCACTCTTGACACAACAGGCGTTGAAAACAGGAAGCAGTCGCGCTCAAAGTACGGCGCAAAGCGTCCGAAAGCTTGAGGTAAGAAGATGCCAAGGAAAAAAACAGTATTTCACAAGAGAGAGCGCCTTGACCCGGTCTATGGCAACAAGCTCATCGGCAAGGTCATTGGAAAGCTGATCAAGGACGGAAAAAAGCTCCGTGCCGAACAGATCATCTACAACGCACTCGATTTCGTGGCTGAAAAGACAGGCAAGAAGCCGGTTCAGGTCATGGAAGAAGTCGTCGATCTGTGCAAGCCGAGAGTTGAAGTAAAACCCCGTCGTGTCGGCGGCGCAACCTACCAGATCCCGATCGAAGTGTCACCGGATCGTGGAGAAGCCCTCGCAATCAAGTGGATCGTCTCTTTCTCAACAAAGAGGAAGGGTATGCCAATGATGAGAAGGCTTGCCCAGGAAATGCTTGATGCCTACGCCAGCCAGGGTGGAGCATTCAAGAAAAAAGAGGACACGCACAAAATGGCAGAAGCCAACAAGGCCTACGCCCACTACCGCTGGTAGACAAAAACAGCTGCAAAATGAAGCACCTTGAAAACGTAAGGAACATCGGAATCATCGCCCACATTGATGCGGGAAAGACAACGACCACGGAGAGAATCCTCTTCCTGGCCGGAAGAATCCACCGCATGGGTGACGTCGATGACGGAAACACCACCACTGACTACATGGACCAGGAGAGGGAACGTGGCATAACAATCGTTTCAGCCGCAATCACCTTCGAATGGAAGGGTCACAAGGTCAACCTCATCGACACGCCGGGTCACGTTGACTTCACCGCTGAAGTTGAGCGCTCATTGAGAGTGCTTGACGGCGTGGTCATCGTCCTGTGCGGTGTTGCCGGTGTCCAGCCCCAAACGGAGACAGTCTGGAGACAGGCCAACCGTTACGGGGTTCCCCGCCTTATCTACATAAACAAACTGGATAGGCTCGGGGCGGATTTTGACAATGTAGTGGAAAAGGTCAGACAGAAGCTGGAAGCAATTCCGGCAGTCATCCATGTGCCAATCGGCAGGGAAGACAAGTTTGTCGGCATCTGCGACGTGATCGATGGAAAAGCCTACACGTGGCCATCCGGTGAAGACGGAATGGACATGAACGTCGGTGATATTCCTGAAGATCTCAAGGACACTGTTGCCATAACAAGGCAGCAGCTGATTGAAACCGTTGCAGAAACCGATGATGAAGCGATGGAGATTTTTATTGAGACTGGAACGCTTACAACTGATGAAATAAAAAAATTTCTCAGGAAAGCCTGCATCTCAAGGAAACTCATCCCCATTCTTGGAGGTTCATCCTTCAAGCACAGGGGCATCCAGCCGCTTCTTGACGCAGTCAACGATTATCTTCCTTCACCGCTCGACAGGCCCGCAGTCATCGGACACAATCCGAAAACCGGCGCCGAAATCGTCTGCTCACCCACCGACGACGAACCCCTTGCAGCCCTCGTGTTCAAGCTCGTAACCGACAATTACCTCGGTTCAATGGCTTTCGTGAGGGTTTATTCAGGGAAACTCAACGCCAACTCCTATTGCTTCAACGCCAACACCGGCAAGAAGGAAAGAGTGATGCGTTGTCTCCACCTGTTTGCGGACAAGCGCGAAGATGTCACCGAAATTTCTGCCGGAGACATCGGCGGTGTGCTTGGACTCAGGGAATCACAAACCGGACACACCCTCTACGACGAGGCCAGACCGGTCGCCCTTGAACAGATGGCTTTTCCTGAAACGGTCATCTCACTGGCAATCGAGCCAATGACCAAGGCCGACGAAGGCAAGGTTCACCAGGCGCTCAAAAAGTACGCCATGGAAGACCCGACCTTCAAAGTCAGGTTCGACGATGAAGCCGGACAGATCATAATCTCCGGTATGGGTGAACTCCACCTCGAAGTAATGACCGAAAGGGTCAGACGCGACGAGGGACTGCAAATCAGGGTTGGAAAACCCCAGGTGCAGTACAAGGAAACTATTGGCAAGACGGTCACAGTCAGGGGTCAGCAGATAAGGCAGACTGGCGGAAAGGGACAGTACGGAGACGTGCTTCTCAGAGTTTCGCCAGGCGAAAGAAATTCAGGCCTCACTTGGGAAAATTGCTCAAATGAACAGGAATTGCCTTCCAGATTCATCAAAGCGATTGCCCAGGGACTGAATGATGCGATGGAAACAGGCCCGCTGCTCAGCTTCCCTGTGGTCGACGTTCACGTCGAAATCATGGGTGGAAGCTTCCACGAAGTCGACAGCAACGAAATCTCGTTCAGAATCGCTGCAAGCAAGGGATTGAAAGATGCCATCAGGCAAGGCAATCCACAACTGCTTGAACCGATCATGAAGCTCGAGGTCATCACACCGGAAGATTATCTGGGCGATGTCCTTGGCCAGCTGAACAAGAGAAGAAGCAAGATCGAATCGATGGACAAGCAGGGAGCACTTCAGGTGATTGAGGCAAAAGCGCCTCTGGCTGAAATGTTCGGCTACGCAACTGACCTACGCTCCGTGACCCAGGGTCGCGGAACCCACTCAATGGAATTCTCACACTACGAAATCGCACCCTCAGTTGTGAGGGATGAGATCATAGAAAAAGTGAAAGGCATTTATTAGGAAGGAGTATGCAAGCATATGGCAAAAGAAAAATTTGAGCGAACGAAACCGCATGTCAACGTTGGCACCATCG
>CAYYJO010000106.1:0-2884 GCA_964472265.1 uncultured Caldisericales bacterium
TTGTATAATTATAAATTAAACTGTTGTTATTTTGTGCTAATGCATTTTGGTATCCAGTTGCAGAAAATCTATCTGGTTCTCTTTCGAAATCAATAAGAAAATCAATATGGTTTTCTTTAATATTATTAACAACATCTAACAATATCTCGTATTCATTAACATCTTTATATGCCTCTTTGTTTAGAGTATTTGTGAATAATTGTGCTAAATATGCAATTTTTCTTTCAGTTCTTGTTCGTAAAACTGCATTGTAAGTTATCCAAAAACAATGTATAAAATCTTCATTCTGAATCATTTCGTCTGTTATTGTGAGTTGGTTTTTTTCGATCTCATCGAAGAAAGTTTTTGTCCTATTATATGCAATCTTGCATAACATTAAATCAATACCTGCAAGACCAATACCAGAAGCAGTGAAAAAGGCAGCATTAGGGCTGAACCACCCAATTGTCATCAAGCCAGAGCTAATAATCTTAAACAAATTTTGAATCGAACTGCTTGGATACTTCTTAATTAACTCAGATAAAGCATTTTGATTATTATCAGTCATTTTTATCTCCAATTGACACCCTAAACCTGCATCTATCATCACCTTTCAGCACCGATTCGAGAACCTCGCACTTGACAGGATGCCCGAGCAGCACTTCCCACATGCGCTTGTGGAATCCGGCGCTGCAGTTGCAAAACACCGGCGGAACGCTGGATTTGCCTTCTTTAAGCGACTCCTTTACCCACGGGCAGTGGCAATAGTGGTAACGCCTCTTGATCGGGTCAGTTTCAGAGAGCATTTTTGCTGCCTGGTGCGGAATTTTCATGTCGTAATAATAATTCCCGTCGAGGACACCGTAATGGATTTCAGGATTGGCCTTCACAAATTCGATCACCTCGTCGGTTATCGGCTGTGAAAAATACAGTCTGCCTTCGTTTTTCATCGCTTCAAGGTCGGCCAGAAAATGGTCACCTTTTGCCTTTATGAACTTTGGGATGTCGCGACCACACTCCTCAAACAGCTTTAACTCTTCTGCGTACCAGGAATCCTCAAGGTTTCTCAGGCAGTTGCAGATGAGCGAAGCCGTCTTTTCCTGCCCGAGGTTGTCCTGCATTCTTGAAATGATTTTGCCCATTTCGGCCGGTCTCGCCTCGTTTGATTCGCCGATTTCAAGCATCCTGACGTTTTCGAAATATTTGTCAGCCTCGGTTGTGCCAAGGTTTTTGTCCAGAACGTCTCGAAGGTTCCAGATTGCTTCAGCCCCATCCAGCATTTCTATGACATTAACCGTCAACTCCGTCGACCCAAGAAGCCTGCCATAGGTTGCCAGCGATGATAGATTGAACCAGGTGTTTTTGCCATTATCGACGAGGGTTTTGCAGTATTGTGCGAGCGCTTGTTTGTCGTCAGGGTTTTTGTTGCCGGATTTCAAAAAAGACTCAAAACCTTTGACAGTTTCGACGGCGCACTCGATCTGATCGCTGTCGTATCCCCTTTTCTCCAACGTCTCTCTGAGTTTGTCAAAATCCATCTTTACTCTCCTTTTGACTGATTTTATCATATTCGTTTATTGAAGGCAACAATTGCCGGTTTGACAAACCGAAACAACTGAGTATAGTTTTTGATATGTTTACCATGATCCGGTTTCTTAGATCCGTTTGCAGGCCAGTCCTGCAGGCTAGAGGTCTGGATTCGGTCATTTCAATCCGGTAAATCAAGTCTCCCGTCTGCAAATTCCTGGCTTACCCACCACTGTTATTCATTATTTCTATCATTCAATCCCAAGGAGACAAAATGAACCTCAAAAACCTGAACCCAATAAGAAAAATCAAAGAACTTGGACTGACCAAGTTTGCAACTATATGGATCGGACAAACCATCTCAATAATCGGCTCAAGCATGAGCGGTTACGCCCTGATGTTCTGGGTATGGAACGAAACCGGAACGGCAACATCAATGGTTCTTATGACCTGCGTGAGGGCGATCCCATCAATCATCCTGATGCCGTTTGCCGGATCAATCGTCGACAGGCTCAACCGAAAAACCGTTATAATGTTTTCCGATGCCGGCGCTGCAGTTGTCACGACATTTCTGATGATCACGCTTCTTGCCGGCAAAATGAGCCTTGCCTTTGTTTATGTGGCCGGGGTTTTTGAAGCTGTTTTCAACGCCTTCCACTGGCTTGCAAAGGATTCGCTGATTGTGCAGATCGTTCCAAACAGTCAGCTTGGAAGGGTAAGCGGAATGCGGACTTTCATCGGTTCGCTCTCTGGCGTGATTGCACCGCTTCTTGCTGGGGGACTGGTCGCAGTCATCGGTTATGCAGGCGTTTTTGCCATCGACCTTGCAACGTTCACGTTTGCATTCCTGACGATAGCAATTGTCAAAATCCCGACTTTGCCAAAAGATGAAACCAGGCCTAACAACGTCTTCAAGGATGCAATGATCGGCTTCAAATATTTCCTTGGCAACCAGACATTGCTTTGGATTGTGATAATCAATATCTTTTCCGGCGTTGTCTTTGAGTTTGGTGCGTTGATCATAAACCCGATGATACTTGCCAAAACAAATGGCAACACCATCACAATTGGAATCGCTGACGCCTGGATGAGCGTTGCCGGATTGATTGGCTCGCTCATTCTGATGGCCTGGGGTGGACCAAGGAGAAGATTTCTGGTTTCCAACATTTTTTACATCGGCCTTCTGGTTGGGCTGATTATTTTTGGCATTGGAAACAATGTTTTCATCTGGTGCCTCGGTGGATTCGTCTGGATGCTGTGTGGGTCACTTTCCGGCATCAGCAGCGCGTTCTTCTCAAGCAAGATTCCGGCTGCCATGCAAGGAAGGGTTTTCGGAGCGATGGGTATGGCAAGCGAACTGCTTGCACCTCTCAGCTTT
>CAYYJO010000107.1:0-2874 GCA_964472265.1 uncultured Caldisericales bacterium
GGAGTTCTGGCAGACAACTTCTTTGAACCATTGATGGCAAATCCTGGATTTGCCTCAAAAATCAGCTGGCTTGTCGGAACGGGAAAAGGTTCGGGAATGGGTCTGATGATCATCATTTCCGGAGTTGTCTCGATGCTGCTCGTTCTTCCGGTTTTCTTCATAAATCCACTCAGGGATGCCGACATTTTGCTGCCGGATGTAAACAATGACCTGGTTTGTGAAAATGAAAATGCCCAGTCGTAAGACTGGGCATTTTGACAGGTTAGGCCTTACTTTGCGACGATTGAGACGATCTTGCCTTTTGGAACAATGATCTGGACAATCTGCCTGCCTTCAAGGTTGCGATTGACAACCTCTGATTCCATGGCCATTTTCTTGATCTCTTCCTCAGTGGTGCCAACCGGAACTTCAAGCACGTCCCTGAGTTTTCCGTTGATCTGAATCGGGATTTTGACCGTGTCGTCAGCGGCAAGGGATGCATCGGCTGTCGGGATCGGTTCAAGGTGGACAGATTTTCTGTGACCCAAAATCCCCCACATCTCTTCAGTCAGGTAAGGAGCAACTGGAGCGAGCATGACGATGTAGGTTTCAATCAGCTCTTTGAAGGCTCTGGAGGTCTTGACCGTGTTGTCTTTGGCAAGGTCAAAGATTTCGTTGAAGGTTTCCATGAACGTCGAAATGACAGTGTTAAAATGGAATCGCTCGATGTCCTGGCTGACTTTTATGATGAGCTTGTGCTGGAGTCTTTTCAGATTCTTTTCAACCGAAGCATCAACAGAACCTGTTCCGAACTGTGTCCCAGAGACCATGTCCCAGACACGGTTGAGGAACCTGTAGACACCGGCGCAACCCTGTTCATCCCAGATTGATTCACCCTCAAATGGAGCAATGAAAAGAATGTAGCCACGGAGAGCATCTGCTCCATACTTTTCAACCATCGAGTCAGGAGTGACGACGTTTCCTTTTGACTTGCTCATTTTCTGGTGGTCGGAGCCAAGCATCATGCCCTGGTTTTTCAGGGTTAAAAATGGTTCCCTGAAGCCAATCAATCCGGAATCAAACATAACCTTTGTCCAGAATCTGGCATAGATCAGGTGCATGACAGCGTGTTCTGCGCCACCGACGTAAACATCAACAGGAAGCCAGCTGTCGACAAGCTTTCTGTCAAACGGCTTCTCGCTGTTGTGGGGGTCGGTGAACCTGAGGAAATACCACGATGAGCAGGCAAAGCCATCCATTGTGTCGGTTTCCCTCTTTGCCGGGCCACCGCATTTCGGGCAGGTTGTGTTGACCCAGTCTGTGGCTCTGGCAAGTGATGATTTACCGTCACCTGACGGGGCATAGTCGGTAATGTCGGGGAGTTTGACGGGCAGCTGGTCTTTTGGAACCGGAACTGTTCCGCATTTTTCACAGTGAATGATCGGTATTGGAGCGCCCCAGTACCTCTGCCGTGAGATCAGCCAGTCCCTCATCTTGAAATTGACGGTCGATTTTGCCTGTTTTGATCTTGCGAGCTCATCGACTATCACCTTTTTGAAATCTTCCGAATTCTGCCCGTTGTATTTGCCTGAATTGAACATGATACCCGACTCAGCATAGGCATCTTCCAAAACCTGTTCCTTGCCATCGGGGGAGATGACCTGGATGATTGGAAGGTTAAACTTCTTTGCAAAGGCGTAGTCTCTGGTGTCGTGAGCCGGAACACACATGATTGCGCCTGTTCCATACGAACCGATGACGTAATCGCCGATCCAGATCGGAATCCTCTGGTTTGTGACAGGATTTGTCGCATAAGAACCGGTGAAAACGCCTGTCTTTTCCTTATCTGTTGATAGTCTGTCAATCTCTGACATTTTTTTTGTCTGATCGATATAGGCATCGACAGCATTTTTTTGGTCAGCAGTTGTGAGTTTGCCAACAAGTGGATGTTCAGGCGCCAAAACCATGTAGGTTGCACCGTAGAGGGTGTCCGGTCTGGTTGTGAAGATCAGGATCTCGTCGCCGGTTTCAGCCTTGAAGATAACCTCTGCGCCTTCCGATTTCCCAATCCAATTCCTTTGCATCATCTTGATCGGTTCAGGCCAGTCGATGTCATCCAAATCCGAGAGGAGCCTGTCGGCATAGTCTGTGATCTTGAAGAACCACTGTTTGAGGGGTTTCTTGACGACATCCGAGCCACAACGCCAGCATTTGCCTTCGTTAACGTTCTCGTTTGCCAAAACCGTCTGACAGTCGGGACACCACCATTGTTGTCCAAAATTCTGGTAGGCCAGTCCACGCTCAAACAGCAGGAGGAAAAACCACTGTGTCCACCTGTAATAATTTGGGTCTGTCGAGTTTATCTCTCTTTCCCAGTCATAGCTTGTGCCGATGAGCGTCATCTGACGCTTGTAGTTGAGGGTTGCATCCTTGATGACCTGTTGCGGTGAAACACCAACCTTGATTGCATAGTTTTCGGCAGGAAGTCCAAAGGCATCCCAACCCATCGGGTGGAGAACCCTGTGACCCTTCATTCTGAAATATCTGGAGTAAACGTCAGTTGGGACATAATTCCTGCAGTGACCAACAGAGAGACCCGAACCTGATGGATACGGGAAGAAATCGAGGCAATAAAGCTTTGGCTTTGAAAGGTCTTCACTTGTTTTGTAGATGCCTGAATCACTCCATGCCTTCTGCCACTTCTTCTCAATCGCCTCAAAATCGTATCTCATGTTACCAAACCTCCGTGATTATGAAAGAAGACTATAGCATTTCTGGCGTTATTTTCAACACAAAACAAAAAGCCCCGGGCTCCGGGGCTTTGTTGGTTTCAAAAATAGTGGTGGACCTGAGGAGATTCGAACTCCTGACCTTCTGCATGCCATGCAGACGCGC
>CAYYJO010000108.1:0-2678 GCA_964472265.1 uncultured Caldisericales bacterium
ACTGAACGCCATATGATCGACCACCGGATAATCGAAAAAATCAGCTACTGCATTGAGCACCAAATGATGATCACGTTCCTTGTGGGAGCAGGCTTATCAGCCGGGAGCGGAATCCCGACTTTCAGGGGAAAAGATGGATTCTGGGTCTCGGGATCCATAAACTATCAGGCTGAGGATATCGCCACCCTTTCCATGTTTCGGCGGGAACCCGAAACAGTGTGGAAGTGGTATCTCTATCGCAAATCCATTATAGCAAAAGCCGAACCCAACCAGGGCCATCTCATGCTGAAGGTGATAGGAGATCTGCTGGGCAACCGGTATGCATTGATTTCGCAAAACATCGACAACCTCCACAAAAAAGCTGGAAACAACCACAAAAACATGTACCTCATTCATGGAGATCTTGATTTTGTGCGGTGTGGCAAAAGCTGCTCAGGGAAATTACTGCCCTTTCCCAAAGAAATTAACCTGAAAAACAGAAACAATGATGTGATCACCGGAGAGGAACGGCAACTGCTGACCTGCCGCGACTGTGGAGCCATGCTCCGCCCGCATGTTTTATGGTTCGATGAATACTACGATGAGGAGTATTACAAAATTGAGACGGTAATGGAAACTGCCGTTCATACCGGATTGCTCATCAGCCTTGGAACAACAGGCGCTACCAGCCTGCCGAAGATGGTTTGCCACGAGGTACTGGAGAAAGGCCAGATGGTCGTGGATGTGAACATCGAACCTACCCCTCTCAGTGAACTGGTGAGCGGCGAATACAACGGAATTACGGTAATGCAAAGCAGCAGCGAGTTTCTGACCGCACTGAAGAATGAAATTGGCAAACTGACCTGTCCGATTGATCAATAATCTCGTCAGCCAACCTTTTTGCATCCCAGATGTCTTCAGGTTGCGGTTGTTTTCTACCTTTATGACTGAAAAATATCCGATGAAATTTTCTATTGATAAACAGGCATTTAGGTAGGGTCTGCTGAATTTCTCCATAACCCCGATCATTCTAAGGAATTTGTTAACTTTATGGGGTAATAAGTGTAAAAGAATATGGCAAAAGCACAGAAAAACCGTGCATCAAAGAATCCCTACGTCAGTCCAAATCAGTTGAACCTGGTTGGATTTGAAAGTCCATTCAGTCAATCCCTGGACCCGAACAACCGCTGGGTAGTTCTTGCGAGTAAGATTCCGTGGGATCTTTTGGTGAACACATATCAGCAACAACTGAACAATGGGCGTATGGGGGCTGACGGCATAAACCCAAGGGTTGCTATTGGAGCCATGATCCTGAAGCATCTCTGCAACACCAGTGATCGTGAAACGGTTCTTCAAATCCAGGAGAACATTTACATGCAACACTTCATTGGGTACAGCAGTTTTAGTACCGAACCTCCCTTTGATCCTTCCTTATTTGTCGAGTTTCGTAAACGGTTGGGTATTGAGCAAATCAATCAGATCAATGAAAGAATTCTTGGCCTTTCGCATGCTCAGGACAACAGGCCGCTGAGTTCAACTGACAAATCAGATAAAAAAGGAAATGATCCGCCAAAGATTGATCCTGTTTGTGACGAAACAGCACCGGCAGATGAAGTTGCGCACCAGGGTCACCTGATCGTGGATGCCACTGCCTGTCCGCAGGACATTGCATATCCCACGGACTTAAACTTGCTGAATGACGCCAGAGAAAAATCGGAGGAGTTGATAGACCTGATCTATGATCCTGAGCTGCACCATAAGAAACCGCGCACCTATCGGAACATTGCCCGGACAGATTATCTCCATACTGCCCAATTGAAAATCAAATCAAAGAAACAGATCCATCGGGCCGTCAAGAAGCAACTGGCCTATCTGCGCAGGAATTTAAAAAGTCTCAACTGGCTGTTGGATCGGTATACCAACGGGTTCCCATTGGGAGGCAAGGAACACAAATATTTGCTGGTGATAACCACTCTTTACGACCAGCAGTACAAGATGTTTAAGGAGGGAAGTCACCAGGTAGATCACCGGATTGTCAGTATCCATCAGCCGCACGTACGACCCATTGTGCGTGGAAAAACCAATGCATACGTCGAATTTGGTGCCAAAATAAATGTCTCCCTGATGAATGGTTTTGCTTTTCTGGATGATTTTTCCTGGGATGCATTCAATGAGGGAACCCGATTGATGACGACAGTAAAAAAGTACAGACAGCGATTTGGTTTTTGGCCTGAAGTAGTTCTTGCCGATAAAATTTACTGCAACCGTGAAAATCGTGCACAATTGAAACTACTTGGGATCAAACTTAGAGCTAAGCCGCTTGGAAGGCCCAAGGCAGTGGATGTGGAACACGTAAGACCGGGCGAAAGAAATCCAATCGAAGGCACGTTTGGACAAGCTAAAACAGCCTATGGCCTGAACCGGATCAAAGCCAGGCTGGCCCAAACAAGCGAATCATGGATTGCCACGATTATCCTGGTACTCAACCTGGTCAAATTGATCGGGTCGGGTACCTATGCCCTGATCTTATCGTGGATGACTTTTTCAGCAAGCTGGCTTGTGGAATTTATTGGCAAAATATCAGAAAGGAATATTTTTCAAAAACAAAGTGAACTCAAGGCCTGTTGACATAATCAGCAGGCCCTACCTAATTAAAACAATTATTCATAATTAAGTTATTGACAAACATTTGTTTATAA
>CAYYJO010000109.1:0-2628 GCA_964472265.1 uncultured Caldisericales bacterium
TCGACGAAATCATTCCGTGGAACTACGGAAAGATCTATCTCTATGTCACCCTTTCCGACAACACTTTCAAGATGTACCAGGACTGCTGCACCGCACCACCGGTTGACGGTATCGATGCAAGAGCCCTCGAGATCAAGCAGGTTGACACAAGCATTGACTCAGGATATGAGCCAGTCGACAAACTGACACTTGGCCAGGACAACAAGCTCTCATTCATCGTCAAAGAACATGAGTGGGAAGCAAGAGACTGGGGCAAGGACATTCCGCAGCTTTGCAACGACGCTGTCATGTTCATGTGGCAGGATAGAGGCGTTTACGATCAGCGTGACACAGTCAATACCGGTCTGACCAGAATGAAACTCGGCGCAGGCGACGGCTGGATCACAATGGCACCAACATCCTCAAGGGCAGAAAACTACGCAACACAGTTCATCCCGGAAAACGACATCAACAATGACGGTTGGGTCTCGTTCAACGACTGGGAAACCGAAATTCTTGGAAAGTACAACATGGCAGCCAACACCTGGAAAACCGGCATCATCGATGCAAGGACATTCCAGCGCAACAACGGCCGCTATGACTTCGAGCTTTCAACCGATAACGGCTGCATGATCGACACAATCGGTATCGACTTCGGCGGAGAGAAAGGTGTTGGCGATCCACAAGACCACATCATCTCAGACAAGGAAGTCCTTCCGGTTTACGTAACAGCCTACAAGTACGGCGACGACAACAACGACAGGTCATTTGGCCCGTGGTGGGATTTCGACGCCTACTACTCACAGTACAACCCATCAGCAAACAAGTACGACAGAACAAGATACAGCCACGAAGTCTACATCGCTGGACAGATGGCAATCTCGATTGAACCGTTCGACGACCTCATTGTCTCCTACACTCCAAACCCACTTACCGCAGGTATCACACCGGAACTCATCTCGGTTGACCAGCCACTCACCTTCATCATAAAAGACAAAGACGGCAAGCCGGTCGATCTCTTCGATGGAATTCTTGACCCATGGGGCCAGAAGGAAGTTGAAGACAAGAACGTCTGGAACATGCTGTTCAAAGATCCGCACCCAGACAACACATACTTCTACGGTTCAGATGCATCACTTCCAAGGTACTATTTCCTTAGAACTGACCTTCACAACTACGACGGTTCAGATGTAAACAACAGGGAACAGTACTCAACAAGAATTTACAACGCACCAGACTGCGACGGCAGAGTACTCAGGGCATTCGAACCGATCGAATTCTCAGCAGACGGCAAAGCCGGCATGTACGTCTTCAAGGGCTTCTGCGCCAACGACAACAACGTTTGGATCAAAGACCAGGACAACCCAGACAAAGAAGCATGGGAACAGCAGCATAAGTTCAGAGTCTATGTCTACACACCAGACAGACGCCACAGAGGCTGGGTCGATGTGCAGATCGTCAATCCAAAGGTAACCTACTCAATCACAAACACCGAAGACCCACAGCTCAGGTCATTCGAAGTTCCTGGCGAACCAGACTTCATAATGACAGCAGCAGACAACAGAATCTACAACGTCAAAGTCACAGTCAGCAACGCACAGGGTCAGCTCGTCAAGGGCGTAACCAAGGGCGTCAGCGTCTGCGGCGGCGGTGTCAAGAACACTGCTAGATTCACACCATTCACAACCAGACCGCAGTCATTCGACTTCTACAAGATGAGCTGCGATTACGTACCATGCGCAGAAGTCATCTATCCGCACTTTGGATTCGACTTCAACGGCGACGGACAGATCAAGTGGGAAGACCAGGAAGTGTTCTCTGCTGGTGGATTCTTCCTTGACCCGAACACCAACACCTGCTTTGACAGGCAGGGTGTCGGCGAAGTGTTCTACAACACAACAAACCGTTATTACGAAATCGACAACACATGGGCAATCCTCAACGAGAGCAGCGGACAGAGAGTTGAAAATATCGTGCTCACGCTCCCACCACCAGAAGAAGGATGGGGACTTGGCGCAATCTACAACTGGCCGTACTGGGGTGGATTCCTCTTCAACGACATCGACAAGAACCAGAAGCTTGACTACCACGACTCACTTGGTCTTGATGTAAACGCTCAGACCTCGTTCTACGTGTTTGCAGAAGACCTCCTCTACGTCGGTGGACTTGTCGGAAACAACAAGTATTGCAACGACACAACGCAGGCCGACCTTGCCGGTTACCCGTCATACGGCGACAAGACCAACCCACGTTACATGATCAAGAGATTCAGATATGGAATCTCCAATGATTCAACCTTCAAACTTGACTGGGAAGCAATTCCAGACAGGGTTGCACAGGTCAGCTACCCAAGAATTGAACTCTACTACGCTGAAACTGGCAACGAAGTATCAAAGGAACTCCTCAACGTCGACAACTACGACATGTCCTACAACGTCGACAATCACTTCATCGCAAGAATCTATCCGGCATTCAAGGATGACCTCCCGCTCAAGGAAGGCTCCAGACTGTACGTTGGCGGAAACAAGCACCAGGAAACAATCCACGGAACAACCCACAAGTCAGAAGCCGATGCTCAGGCTGTCGAAACACCAATCCACTTCAGGCCAGACGGAACAGGCATGGCAGCAGCTCATCTCTCATACCTGG
>CAYYJO010000110.1:0-2575 GCA_964472265.1 uncultured Caldisericales bacterium
GTCATGTCTGAATTCCCAACCTGAGTCAAGGTTGATCCCTTCAATGTTGCCAGTTCTTGAAAGATACTCTTCTTTCAGCTTCTTCTCGCAATCTTTCGCCTCCATGAGCAATTCTACAAAGCGATTTTCATCAAAGTTCACGTTTGTGATGGTTGCAAACAGAGCCCTTACCGTGAAAACATCGCAATCATGAATATGGCAGCCGGTCTTGGCAAGCCTGTGGGCCAGCGTCGAGTTGAATCTTAGAGCATGAAGAAGCACATCCATCAGAGCTGAAACCTGCGGATCCTTGCTGCAAACTCCAATCTTTGTACATCCGGTTCCCTTCATCGTCTGCTCACACTGGTAACAAAACATGTCCATAAATTCCATCCTTTCATTGCAAATGGTTATGTGCTCGTTTAATTGTACCAGGAATTCGTCGAATTCAATACGATAAGAAAATTGAAAAAACCAATGTCTTAGAAAATAATAATCCGACTTTTTTGGTGGGTTGGAATCTCTGAACTCCAACCCTATTGCCACAATTTATGTTACATTCTTTCGCCGTTAAGCGAAATTTTTGTGAGCGTCAGAGGAATGTTCTTCCCTGAATTTGCCAGAGCCGACCTTACAATCTGCACGAGACCGTTGCAACAAGGAACTTCCATATATGCAACTTCGACTGAATTGATGTTGTTCATTTTGAACATCTGGGTCAGTTTTTCGAGGTAAATCTCTGCGTTATCCAGCTTCGGGCACGCAATTGTCAAAACCTTGTCCGGCAGAAGGTCGAGATGGAAATCACCCTTCGCATAGGCGACACAATCAGCGGCGATTAGCAGATCAGAGTTCTGAAGGTAAGGAGCATTCGGTGGCATCAACATCAGCTGAACCGGCCAGTTTACTAGCGCAGAAGCAATTGAAATTCCACCTTTTCTTGGCTTGGCTGACTGCTGTGGCTGACTCTGGGACAAATTTTTTACGGCTGTGCCCGGACACCCGCAAGCGAGTTTTTCAGGCATTCCGTGTCCACCTTCGTGATGATGCTCATGATCATGGTGTTCATGGTGATGATGATCGTGATGGTGCTCATGATGATGGCCACAATGATCTTCAGGGTTGTAATGCTCGTGAGGGCCAACCTCTGGATTTCCAAATCCGTTGTAATCTTCTGCTTCCCTTTCGATTATTTTTATGGCGTCGACAGGACAGTCACCAATGCAGGCACCAAGACCATCGCAATAGGAGTCCGTGACAAGCTTTGCCTTGCCATTTATCATCTTTATCGCACCTTCAGCGCAGGCATTTGCACACTGTCCGCAGCCGTTGCATTTTTCTTCATCTATCTGGATGATTTTTCTCAGCATTTGTCTCCTTGTGGTTTTGTGAACGATTTAAGGGTTGTTCCTGAAAGGAACTTGTAAAACTTGTCATTGAGATCATTGAGCACTCCCCTGAAAAGGCAGATGTCGAATACACAATTCTGCTTTCCATAGGCACACGGGTTGCTGTCAATGCGCCCTTCTAGCGATTCGTATATGTCCAAAAGAGTGATTTTCTCAGAATCCTTTGCAAGCATGAATCCACCCTCTGGTCCGCGGGTGGATTTGACCAGACCATCCTTTGCAAGGCGCTGCATGATTTTGCTCAAATGGAACTCCGACGAATCGGTTTTTTGTGCGAGTTCCTTTATGCTCATCTTGTCGCCATGGATGACAAGAACTGAAAGAGCGTGGAACCCGATATAGCTTGCTTCACTTAGGTTTATAAGTCTCATATCCGCATTCTAGTATTCCTATACTTAAATTACAATTAAATGCTTTGAAGAGACTCTTGACAGCCTGTTATAATAAATATCAAGTTTAAATCAAATTGTAATCGGGCATACGAAAGTTTTCGATAATAATTATTGGATAGACAAAAAAGGAGGATTTTATGAGCATCAACGCAGTATTGGGTATCGTGACATGGATTCTTCTTCTCATGGCTGCACTTCACAGCATTTTCCTGAGAAAGAAGCTTGGCGCAGGATCGATTGCTTTGCACATGATGGATGTGATCTTTGCACTCGTTTTCGCAACGGTTCATGGAGGATTAATTTTGAACGCCATCATCTCCGGTGGTCGACAGATAATGACTGGCCAGTTACTGGGGATCATAACCTGGTCCCTCGTCTTCCTGACATTCCTTTTCGGAATTTTCAGAAAACCACTCTCAAAGCTCATGAAGAGTGCATATATCACCGTGCACATGATCATTGGAATTCTTGCATTCCTGATGGCAACAACTCACGGCGGGTACATGCTTTACGGCTTCCTAAACAGGCCGCCAAAACTATAATAAGTTCGTCAAGCAAAAAAGCCCCTGAAATCCAGGGGCTTTTCATTTATATGTCAAGCAAATTTCTACACTTCTCCTCGATCATTCATAAAATCTAGATTTCAGGATAAGAAGCAATAAGCAATAAAATAATAATCGACAAGAAAAGTTTTTGTTGGATCTTTGGGAACTTTTGGAAATCAGCTCCCAGTAATGAGTGGCTCCCCGACGAGGATTCGAACCTCGAACCTACTGGTTAACAGCCAGCCGCTCT
>CAYYJO010000111.1:0-2548 GCA_964472265.1 uncultured Caldisericales bacterium
AGTCGTCACATTCGTGAACCCAGGTTCAGACAACGAATAGGACAAACCAGGCTTTAAACAAAAGCGCCCCTCGTGGGCGCTTTTGTGTTTATATGGAGGAAAGATTTCATGACTTCTCATTCCAAGAAAGGCTGTTACAGGACAAGAACGCAAGAATCGAATCCATGAGGACAACCCCAACATCGATCTTCGTTACAGAAAGAAATCAACAGTCGTCACATTTGTCAACCCAGGTTCAGACAACGAATAGGACAAACCCAGGCTTTTAAACAAAGGCGCCCCTCGTGGGCGCTTTTGTATTTATATGGGGGAAAGATTTCATGAGTTCTCATTCCAAGAAAGGCTGTTACGGGACAAAAACGCAAGAATCGAATCCATGAGAATAACCCCAACATCGATCTTCGTTACAGAAAGAAATCAACAGTCGTCACATTTGTCAACCCAGGTTCAGACAACGAATAGGACAAACCCAGGCTTTTAAACAAAGGCGCCCCACTGAACATTTTATTGATGAAAAACAGATTGATCCTATCCTATAAAAGCTTTATGAATCCAGACAGAGAAACTATCATCCGATGCCACCAATCCCGATAATTGTTCTTGCAATGGTTTTTGTACTCATTGCCACAAGAAGAATCGGAAAAATCACATTTTCTATCTGGCAGGTCATGCTCCTTGGAGCGCTTGTCGTGGTTGTTACCGGTCAAATTGGCATCTTGCCGGCATTGAAATCAATAAACATTGACCTAATGGTCTTTCTTTTCTGTATGTTTGTCATCGGCCAGGCGCTGGAAGAAAGCGGCTTGCTCTCAAGGTTTATCGGTTCAGCGTTCAAAAAAGCCAGAACAGCAGACGCATACCTGCTGATCACCATCTTTGGGTTCGGCTTTTTGTCGGCTTTCCTGATGAACGACACACTGGCCGTGGTTGGCACGCCTGCGATATTGATTTTGTCGAGGAAATCAGGAATAAACGTGAAACTGATGATGCTTGCCCTTGCGTTTTCAGTGACAATTGGCAGCGCCATGAGTCCGATTGGCAACCCGCAAAATCTTCTGATTGCTTTGGGCGGTACCGTCTCAAACCCGTTCATTGAGTTCTTCGGCAGACTCTTCATCCCTACAATCATCAATCTGGGTCTGGCTTTCCTCATGCTCAAAATTTTCTATAAACCAACCATCAAACCGTCCGATCAAACCGAAACAGATGGGAAGAGTGATCCTGCGCTTGCAAAAATCTCGATGGCATCACTGATAATTCTCTGCGTGCTCATTTTTGCCAAAATCGCAATCGTCATGCTCAAAATCCCGTTTGACTTCAAGCTCACCTACATAGCTCTTTTTGCCATGCTCCCGATTGTGATCCTCTCCCCAAAAAGGTTTTCACTGATTGGCAAGATTGACTGGCACACTCTCATTTTCTTTGCCTCCATGTTCATCCTCATGCAAAGCGTGTGGAATTGCGGTTTCTTTCAGGGATTCATTGAAAATTCCAGCATCAATCTCGTCAGCATCTCTGTCATCCTCATCGTGAGCGTGGTTCTGAGCCAGTTTCTTTCAAATGTTCCGCTGGTTGCCCTCTATATGCCTGTGATGGTGAAGCTCGGAGCCGGTTCGAAAGAGATGGTCGCCCTTGCTGCAGGCAGCACGATTGCCGGTAACATGTTCATTCTTGGGGCTGCCAGCACGGTCATGATCATTCAGAACGCCGAGAAGAGAACTGGCGACACACTGACTTTCTTTGAATTTGCCAGAATCGGTGTCCCCATGACCGTTATAAACATTGCTGTCTATTGGTTATTTTTGGCGCTTTAGGTTCACACCTACACCGCAAGATTAACCATACCTAGTTAGAAACATAGAGATTTTAAAAATGATGACTTATATGACATAATACGGGTGGGTCGATAACAATCCAATCGAACCCCCAAATTTTTTAAATGGGTGATTAATTTATGGGTAAAGTTCTCTATCTTGTTCAAACGAAATGGGGTAACATTTGTTTGCTTTCATGCCGACAGTCTAGCAAGTACTTATTCGACTATGTTAGAACAAATTCGTCCAGAAGAGGGGCAGATTCTTGAAAGTCAATTACAAATCTAGTAAATTAAAGGGTACACCATGATAAAACGAATCTCGCACAATTATAAACGATGTGTTTTATTTGCAATAATGGCATCAATGACGATCTTGTTGCCAACAACCCCAGGATGTGTAGAGAAAAAACAATTTATGATAAAACAAGTCAACAACAAACCTTATTCCGGTTCAGTTGTTTATAATTGTTACGATTTTGAATGCAGATCTGGATTTCAAATCATAAAAGATGGTTCCACTTATTTTTCCATCCTTGTTGACAACAACAATACTGAATATCGAGTGGATTATCCATTTGAAGGTGATCTCATTGATGTATTCGGCTATAAGACACAGACAGGTAATTCATTGATTAATTATCCTGATTTAATACCGAATTGTCCTGCTGAAATAAATCCAGATAGCCATTTTGTATTTTCATATGCCTTTTTTATAACTTCAATAAATAATAC
>CAYYJO010000112.1:0-2449 GCA_964472265.1 uncultured Caldisericales bacterium
TACCAAACCTGTTTTATGTCCAGTACCAAAGATTGCGCTATCCCGCTTGAGAGCGGAACAAACGTTGCAACCATCAAACCCGTCACCACCAATATCATGCCCAGCCGTTTCATGCAACCTCCGAAATTATGTACGGTCGAGATGCCGTTTTGGTTCAAATAGTCTTGAAACGCTGGACTGGACAGGTTTGACAGAATGGTTTTGTTTTGCAGTTCTCCTTGCCAAGCCTGACGATCAACGCATGGTACTCGTTAAAAAGCTGGTGACCCCTTGGAAGATTGGACTCGAAAACTGCTTTCAGGCTCTCATAGTCTTCAGCTTCCGGAATTTTCAGACACCTTGCAAGCCTTTTTGTATAGGCGTCGATTACAAAAGTTGTGTGGTTGCCCGCATAAAGCATTATGGAGTCGGCGGTTTCAGGGCCAATTCCCTTGGTTGCCAGCAGTTCTTCCCTGACGATTTTAAGAGGTCTGCCAAGCATTTTCTCAATTGAGCCGAATTTTTTGAAGACCATTCTGGCAAAATCAAGCAGCCTCTCGGTTTTCTGGTTATAAAACCCAACCGGTCTGATCAGGGTTTTGATCAGTTCAGGATCAGCATGCACCATTTTATCCAGTTTAAGAAGATTTTCGGACTTCAGGTTTGTGATGGCTTTCTCAACATTGCTCCAGGCCACCTGTTGGGTCAGAATTGCTCCAACTGCAATCTCCCACGGCGAATCACCCGGCCACCAGTGTTGAGGCCCAAAATGGGCAAGCAGAGCCTCATAGAGGCTTACAAATTTTTCCACAGATCACATCATTGCGTTTGGCAGGCTTTCGAAGATGTTGATCTTGTTTCCGTCGAAGTCTTCAAGGGTTGCGAAATAGCCTACCTCAGGAATCGGCGTTTTTTCCCTGACGATTTTCCATCCGACTTGGGCAGCTTTTGGCAATGTTTCGATTATGTTTGGAGCGTGGAGATAGAGGTCAAAATTTTTCAGCGCTGTTGGTTCTTTTACAAGCATGATTCCACCGCCCAGCTTGTCGTCCGGGAACATGAAAAGCATGTATTCGTTGTCGTTTCCCCAGAGCTTGAATGTCCATCCGAAGAAACCGTAGAATTTTTTGAACTTTTCAAAATCTGTTGTTGAAAATTCCATGTGTACCAGATCACCGAATGCCATGAAGCACCTCCTGAAAGTCTTTGCAAGCATTGTACAGAAAACAAAAAACCGGCGCAATGGTTGGCGCCGGTTTTGTCGATTTTACAGTCAGATCATTCAGAGGCAGTTTCCGGGAAGTAGCAAGTAACTGTCTTTGTTGCTGCTTCATAGTCAACCCTTGCACCAAGGAGTTCTGAGATCATCCTGACAGGAACGACTGTACTACCGTTGTAGTTGATAGCTGCTGTCTTGACTGTGACTTTGTCCTTGAACATCTTGCCGTCGCCGGTCTTGAGTTCGAGGGTGACTGTTGTTGAGTTGAGTGGAAGGCTCATCTTGAAGTAGACGCTCTTGAATGCAAAGGTGTAGGAGGCTGTTTTTGTTGCTGCATCCCAACCAACCTGGCAATAGTCCTTGCCAATGACCTTTTCACCCATATCACGCATCGGGAGGTAGGTTGATCCCTTGATGATGACTGGTGGAACCTTGAGCGTGTCGGTTGAGTTTGTCATTGGGTATCTGAGCGCCTTGTCCTTGTTTCTGATGTCCCAGGTGAGGCACTTTGTGAGCTTGAGTTCCTTGTTGTCTATCTGCATCTTTGCAACCGTGAACGGGATTAGCATGCAACCAAAGTACATTGAGTCGAGTGTTCCCTTGTCGCCAACCGGCCAGACATCGACACGACCCGTGCCCATCTGTCCGAACTTGCCAACTGAAGCCACACCGTGCGGGGAGAAGAGGGCGGTCATTGCTTCTTCAAACCCCGGTTCCTTTTCCTTGCCTGTGGTTCCGGTTACGCCTGCGTTGTAGCATGCATCGGAGAAACAGTATTCAACAATTTCCCAGTCGCCTGACTTTGTGTTTGCATCATAAGGGGCGGTTGGGCCGAGGTTGTTCATCATGCCCTGGAACTTCTGGGTTTTGTCTGTGACGTTTTTCATTGAGTAGTGGAAGTGATTGTTTGACTGGTACGGATAAACTGTCGGGTTTGGCGCAAACAGTGCCGAGAACTTGAACAGGAATGTCCTGTTAAGGTGTTTGAAAAAGCCTGGGCCCGCATTGGCCGGCGTGCTGAATCCAACGGCTGCGATAGCCAGGACGGCAACAATTGCGATTATCTTCTTCATTTTTTTAAGCCTCCAAAAAAAGGTTATAGTTGGTTTGTAATTGCCCTTGAATCTATTTCAACAAAGTTTTTGGCAAGCTCCAATTAAGGTTTGGAATCCGGCTTGTCCTTTAAACAAAAGCTTATAAACTTTCATTCATGAAGTTGAGAGCGTGGGTATGGATTGGTGTGGCTGGAAT
>CAYYJO010000113.1:0-2379 GCA_964472265.1 uncultured Caldisericales bacterium
TGATCGCATCGTCCATGTTGTGAAATTGAGCAATCTTTCTTTCAAAATCTGTGTGAACGGTTGTGGTGCCGCACAGAAGCCTGATGGCATGCGAACCGGTGCCAAATTTGTTTGTGGCGTCGATTGCAGCCTGGTTCACTCTCTCGTCTCCCAGCAAGCCAAGGTAGTTGTAGCTTGTGAAGTTGAGGTATCTTTTTCCACCGATCCATACGTACTGATGGTCATTTCTTTCAATCTCTCTTGATAGGATGAAATGTCCGTCAGCAACAACCTGCTTCTCCTTTTCCTGGATAGCAGCAAATCGCTTCTCAAAATTGTTCATACCCACTCCTTGAAGGTGAATGGACCCGTGGGCTATTTTTCCTTTTTTCGGATGCCCAAATTGTCCTGGTTTAACCAAAAAATCTTTTATTAATGAATCAAAATCGATTGTGGCGGTTTAGCCGCCTTCTAAACTTATGATTATATACACTCCATGGGCAAATCAATACTTTTTTTGTTTGTGCAATGTTAGTGAAATAAATTCTTGACAATGCCTGCGTTTATAGTTATAAGTTTTCCACGGCAAAAAAATCTTTGTGCCAATCCAACCAGGAGATCAATTCACGGGCCCATAGCTCAGTCGGTCAGAGCAGCTGGCTCATAACCAGCGGGTCGTAGGTTCGAGTCCTACTGGGCCCAGACTACCAAACATGCTAGGAATTCAAGGACTAATCAGACTTTCAAAGCTTGACCTGGAAATAAGGCTGATTGAAAAAGAAATCGAAACAGCCGATGACGGTTCCGGTCTACAGTCAGAGATTGCCAGCCTGACACAGATTGTCGCCCAGGGAGAGTCCATCTACAAAAAAAACAGGGCGTCTCTTGAAGACAACAAGCTTCAGCTTGACAAGTCGATACTGGAACGGAAAAAAATCGAATCATCCATGTTCCAGCCAAACACCTCGGTCAAACGTCTTGATGAGCTTCAGGATCACAAAAAGAAGATTGACAAATTCATCGACGAGTTGGAAACTAAGGGCATCGAGCTGATGGATCAATCCGACAAGATCGGAGAAAAGCTGGCCAAAGCGAAGAAGCTGCTCGACAATAAAAAACAGCTGTTTGATCAAAAATCCACTGAATTCAAAAAGTTGAAGCTCAAAGGCGAGATAAAAATCGCTGACATCCAAAGAGACAGGGAAGACCTAAAATCTGCAATTTCCAAAGACCTAACAACGATTTACGACAAACTCATGAACACTAAAAATGGTCTTGCAATGGTGGAAGTGGCTGGCAACCAGTGCAACGGATGTCAGCAGACAATCCCTTCCGTCATCATCCAGGCGGTCAGGGATGAGCCTGAAGAACTCCACTATTGCAACAATTGTGGCAGGCTGATCTACATCTGGAGGAACGAGTGAAAAAGGTTGAAGTCTGGACAGATGGTGCATCGAGGGGAAACCCTGGTCAAGCCAGTTTCGGAACCATCTGTGAAGTTGACGGAAAACTCACTTTCCAGGACTGTTACGAAATCGGCATAAAGACAAATAATGCTGCTGAATATGCCGGCCTGATCTATGCCCTCTCAAAGCTGATCAAACTGGGGCTTGAAAACGAAGATGTGACAATCAAGTCTGACAGCCAGCTGATGGTAAGGCACATGTCAGGCGAATACAAACTGAAAACCAAAGAGCTTCTGGAGTATTTCCTGACAGCTCAAAACCTTTTTTCAAGATTCACCAGTTGCAAAATCATCCACGTTGGCAGGGAACACAACAAATCAGCCGACAGGATGGCAAACCTCGCGTTCGGGCAAGGAGATGAGAAATGAGTGGAAAAACGTACACCTATGAAGAGCTTGATGTCATGACTGCAAGGGAACTCTATGACATCTGCAAGGATTTGAAGATCAAGAATTATACAAGCTTCAAAAAGAATGACCTCATCAACGAGATCATCATGGTTGCCTCAGGCGAGAAAGAGATAGTCAGGAAGAAGAGGGGCAGAAAGTCCAAAGCTGAACTTGAAGCCATGAGAAAGGCACTTGAGCTGGCCGAAAAGCATGAAACCGAGAAGCTTTACGGCACAACAAAACCTGAAGAGAAAAAGCCGGTACCTCAGGAACCAAAAGAAAAACCTGATTACGACAAACCCCTTCTCATAAAGCACGACATCAGCCACCTCAGGGAACAGCAGCAGAGAACAGAGGCCCAAGAACAGAAAACTTCCGAGGATGACGAGCTCCAGGGTCATGCCGGCGGAGTTCTTGAAATCCACCCGGATGGATACGGTTTCCTGAGAACACAGTACGTTCCATCACCAAAGGACGTTTATCTTGCTCCATCACAAATCAGGCGCTTCGGATTCAGAAACGGCGATTTCATTGAAGGAATCGTC
>CAYYJO010000114.1:0-2232 GCA_964472265.1 uncultured Caldisericales bacterium
GGATTTTACGTCCTTCTTTCCCATTACCCGTTGTTCCATGACACATCCTTCCAACTAATATATTAAGCGGGCACATTATAATGGATGAAATATTAAGGTCAACCCTCCAATCAATAATATAGTAGAAGTACTATAACATTTATCTTTATCCGGAAAAACCAATATTAATTCTAATCCAGTACTGCTATGCCTGATTTGTTTCACGTGAAACGTATCTGGCAATCACTTCAACGTCAGAAGGGGTGACCCCGTCGACCCTCATGGCTTCACCCAAGGTTGACGGCTGAACGGCGCACAAACGTTCACGAGCCAATTTTGAGAGCAAGGGCATAGTTGAAAAATCGGTTGAGTTGTCTATTGAAATCTGCTCCCATTTTTGGATAGATTTTATCCTAGAGTTCTCACGGGCAAGATAAGCCTCATAAGCGATGTCAATCATGGCTGTCCTGACCGCTCGCATTGATAACCTTTTCAACTCAGGTTCAATCGCCAGCAATTTTGGATAATCGAACCCTGGTCTTCTTATCAACCCCTCAAGGGTGACAGGGCAATCAAGCTCCTCGAGTCCCAACTGTGTGATGAAGGCGTTGGTTTGCTTGTCAGGGTAGTATCTTAACCTCTTTGTTAGTTCAAAGAATTCAGCCTTGTCTTTCGTGATTGAATCCACTTCTGAAATCTGGCCTGTGGTCAGCAGGTGATGGTCTTTTGCTTTTTCAAACAGTCTGAATCTGGCATTGTCTCCCCTGAGCGAAAGCCTGTACTCAATATGGGATGGTGTGATTCTGTAAGGCTCTGTGATCCCCTTGTGGGTGAGATCGTCGAGCATGACGCCAATGTAACCGTCTTCCCTTGTTAGCTTCAAAGGCTCAAGATTTTTGGCATAAAGGGCGGCGTTTGCACCTGCAACGAGTCCGAGCGCTGCAGCCTCATCGTAGCCGGTTGTGCCTACGATCTGTCCGCCGGCAAAGAGGTTTTCAAACTTCCTTGTTGCAAGGGTTGTGTGGATGTCCACCGGATCAATGAAGTCATAGTCGATGACGTAGCCAGGGCGGATCATGATGACATTTTTAAGCCCAGGCAGGGTCTTGAGAGCCTCAATCTGGTTGTCTGGAGGAACGCTCATGTATAGTCCCTGAAGATAAAGCTCCCCCGTGTACCTGCTTTCAGGCTCAAGGAAGAACATGTGCTCTGTCCTGTCCGGGAACCATCTGGCCTTCTCCTCAAGCGACGGGCAGGTTCTGGGGCCAACTTTGACCATTCGCCCCTGAACCGATGGAGCAAGGTGCATGTACTTTTTGATCACATCTATGGTTTGGCTGTTGGTGTGTCCAAGCCAGCTTGGCAGCTGGTCATTGTGGATTTCGGGTTCTGAAACGAGGTTCACCGGTTCGGCGTCGCCGTCCTGCCTTCGAAGCTCCGAGTAGTCGACTGATCTTTCGTCAACCCTTGGTGTTGTGCCGGTATTGAACCGCCTGATTGAAAGACCGATGTCTGCCAGCTGAGGGCTGAGGGTTGGCACTGACATCTGCCCCCACCTGCCCGCGTCGTAGGAATTGATGGATAGGTGAACCCTGCCAGCCATGTAGGTGCCGGTTGTAAGCACTACCGCTTTGGCGTTGAAAGTCCTTCCGTCTGCCAGCTTGATGCCTGAAATTTTGTTGCCAGAAACAGTCAATTCTGCAACCATTCCCTGTAAAAGTGTGATATTATCAATTGTTTTAAGGTGTTTCCATGCCAAAAGACTGTATTCATGACGATCGCACTGGATTCTGACTGCCTGGACAGCTGGGCCTTTCGATTTGTTCAGTGTCTTTATCGATGTTGCCGATTGTTCTGCAATCCTGGCCGACATTCCACCAAGAGCGTCAAGCTCCGAAAGAACCTGACTCTTACCAGAGCCACCCATTGCAGGGTTGCACGGCATATATGCGATCTGGTCTGCGTTGAGGGTGACAAGCAGGGTGGATGCTCCGACCCTTGCGCTGGCAAGTGCTGCTTCAAATCCGGCGTGTCCTGCGCCGACGACAATTACATCAAAATCCATGTTTTCCTCTTAAAATGCACAAAAGCTGTTTTGTGAGCGTGCTAATAATATATAGTTGAATTTGAAAAAAAGACACTTAAAATCCCTTTGTTACCCTGGAGGGGTGGCAGAGAGGTCTATGGCGCTGCACTTGAAATGCAGAGGGTTAACACCCGCGGGGGTTCGAATCCCCCCCCCTCCGCCAGATA
>CAYYJO010000115.1:0-2121 GCA_964472265.1 uncultured Caldisericales bacterium
CCGAGCTTGGCAAGCATGGACTCTTCAAACATTTACGCTCTCCTGATCTTGATTATCCTGTATTTTACTGAACCTGAAGGAGTCTTTACCCTTACGATGTCGCCAGGAGCATGGCCAAGCAGTTCCTGACCAAGTGGCGAAACGTTTGAGATTCTGTTTTCTTCAGGTTTTGCCTCGTACGAGCCAACGATTGTCACGGTCAGTTCAGAGTTTGTCTCGAGATTGACAAGCGCAACCTTGCAGCCAATGTTTACTTCTGAGTGGTCGACGTCAGATTCATCAATAACTTGTGCATCTGTGAGGATGCTCTCAAGGTACTGTACTCTTCCCTCGATGAAAGACTGGTCTTTCTTGGCTTCCTCATATTCGGCGTTTTCAGTTATGTCACCCAGCGCCATTGCAGCCTTGATGCGTTCTGCAATTTCAGGCCTCTTGTTGTTCTTCAGATCCTCAAGCTCAAGCTGGAGCTTTTCATAGCCATCCTTGGTGAGGATATGCGTCTTGTTGCTTGGTCTCAGTTCAATGGTTTCGTGTTCATCTTTCTTTGTCATTTGTCCTCCGTTATGTTTATGACGTTGGGCTTGAAGTTGAGCTTGTCCAGAATCTGGTTGTACTCTTCCACAGACGTCTGCCTCGGGTGCTTGCCGATGATGGATGCAACCATTGCCTCCATCACGTTTGCACCGAATGTTCTGCCGTTCATGTCAGGGGTAAAGGTAATGACCTTTTTTACGCCCCTTGATTTGAATTCTTCAATATTCTTTTTGGTTGTAGTGTTTGTGCAGACGATCTTGCCGGTCATGTCAACATCGAGATTTTTTCTGATGTAGTGAAGGTCTCCGGCAATGACATCGGCCCATCTGAAGAATCGGTTCTTCTTCTCGCCTATCTTGTCCTGTTTCTCGCCAAGCGGGTAGAACCAGTTGTACGGGAGTCTTGTGATGATCGGGAGAAGCATTGCGCCAATGAATCTTATGGTTCCGAGGGAGTGGATGCCGATTGGGATGCCCAGCGAGAACGGCATGTCGCCCAAAACAAACTTGCATCCCCTGTCAGCAAAGGCTTTTGCAAGAAAATATCTATCAACGGCTGTCATGACACAGACTTTCATGTCTTTGTTCAGATAGCCTTTGTCAAAGCTCTGGTTTATGACTCTCGGCTCAAGGACTGCCTTCAGGTACGCACCGTCACAGACAGGTTTTGTCGGTGCAGCTTTGGACCACTTGTAAGGTTCTTGCAGGATGTAGGTTCGGTTGCCCGGACGAAGATAGATGTCTCCACCACCCATGCCGAATGCGTCAACCTCGGAATCCAAGGATTTGTAAAGCTCCATCATCTTTTTTACATCACCGTCAGTTCCGATGCGCCTTATCTGGAACGTTTCACCCAGGAACTCTGCAGTGAACTCGTGGTCTCTTAAACTCTGACCCAGACTTATTGACACAACCTTCTTCATGGCACTCCTTTCAAATTGTTTATTTTAGAGGAATGGCAGTGGTTAGTAAATAGAGGGCGGGTGAATTGCCAAAAGGTTGGACACTAGTTTTCTTGTCCTGTTTACTCCAACGGTTCCGATCTGAACAACCCCTCCGATGTGAAGGCGTAGACGTACATCTTTTCTTTCATCCTTGCAAATTTTGCACAGAAAGTGCCTTCTGGGAGTTCATCGAAGGTGCAAGCCTGTGCATTATTCTCGTTGCCCCTGATCAAACTTATAGGGCCATTTGTTTTTATGCATTCAACTCTGTATGATTTGCCCAGTCGCATGCCAAGAAGGTGGATTCTTATTGGAAGTTTTTCTTCATCTCCCTTTTCCAAAGTCTCCAGGTCAATGAGTTCGAACTTCCCGTTTGAAATCCTTGTCGGTTCCGCATAGTCAATTACAAACAATCCATAGTTGTTGGATGCATAGATGTTGAGTGCGTCGCTTGTGAAAGATTCAAGGTTTGGAAAGTTCACCTTGTTGATTTTGTAGGTCTTGTAATTGTCGTCTGTCACCACGAAATTGAATGATTCCCCGTCGTAAACGCAAATTGCATCAAAATCGTTTCTTACAACCATT
Source organism: uncultured Caldisericales bacterium (assembly GCA_964472265.1). GTDB lineage: Bacteria > Caldisericota > Caldisericia > JAAYUI01 > JAAYUI01 > JAGNLA01. The sequence continues at coordinate 2,063 of CAYYJO010000115.1, forward strand.
GATTTCTTGAAATTCTTTGACGGTAACTTGATTTGTGGCATTTCCTTAACTGGATATAC
>CAYYJO010000116.1:0-2078 GCA_964472265.1 uncultured Caldisericales bacterium
TCAAAAGCTCCTCGGCGATGATGGTTTCGTCATATTTGAACGCTTCCTCGACCGCTTTCTGCAAATCGGCAGGATTTTTTACAAGTGACGTGCCAAAAGACGATCCCGAGCGGTTTGGTTTGATGACTGTAGGCATGAATGGGATTTCAATTCTGTCGCCCCTGTTGATGTAAACCGATTCCGGCACTGGGATTCCGGCAGCTTTGAGAGTCAGCCTTGAACGCATCTTGTCCATTCCAAGCGCTGATGCTGCATGGTCGGAACCGGTGCAGGCAACACCTATTGTTTTGAGGAATGCCTGAAACGTTCCGTCCTCGCCGAATGGCCCATGGAGACCGTTGAAGACAACGTCGGCCTTTCCTTTGATGATTGCCGTTGCCTGGTAGATAGGGAATGTCTTTGCCTTCATTGCGCCGTCAAAATCCGTGTCGACAGCAACCTTGCCCGATTTGTCCACAAACAATGCGCAAATGTCGTATTTTCCCCGATTCAGGTTTGTGAATATGTTTCTGGCCGTGTTTATCGAAATGTCATGCTCCGCTGCCGGCCCGCCATAAGCGACTGCCACTTTGATTCTTTCCACGATTTGAGATTCTATATAGTTGGACGGCCAATGGCAAGCGTTGAAAGACAAAGTGTTGTTGCGAAATTGTGACCAGCTCGAAATGAGTTAGTTTCTTTCCAACAACAACCCCTCGGGATCCTCGGTGATGTTTAGGAATTTCATCTGTCTGTATTCCTCTCTGGTGCAGCTCCAGCGGAAAATCGAGCGGTCGTTCATGAAATAGATGGCCATTGTGCCCTCTTCGTAGGTGACATAGGCCCGATCGACAGGCTCATCGATGCCTGAGGTTTCAGCAATCATTAGGTCGTCGGCATAATCGATGTAGACAACAGGCTTTTGACTCTCGTTGTCTATGCTTGGGCTGATGAACATTCCGGCAAGAATGACATCACCTGCAGACATTTTTTCAGGCATCGCTGGATCCCAGAACAACGAAAAGTTATTGATTGGTTGAATTGAAATTTTTTGTTTTTCTTTTCTTCGAGCATTGAAATGATAATTCTGGCCATCCATTTTGAATGTGTTGTAGTCCAGCATTTCAATTTCGCTGGCATTGCCAAGCGACCCCACGATGATGCTGTATTTGTTGAAAAATATCGCAAAAACCTTGCTTCCGCTTACAAGTAAAGGGTCAATGTACCCGAATCTGTCTTGATTGCAAGGAATAAACCTGGAGTCTGACGTGGCCGCAGCTTCCTTGATCTCAACAGAATACTCTTTGAGCAGCTTGCCGTCGAGTTTGTATTGATTGCAGAATTGGCCATCGAAAGTGCTAAACTGGATAGAATCAAAGTTGTAATTAAAATTGTTGATAAATGGCCTGCCTATTCCAATGCTGTTGATGATTTTCCCGTTATCATCGAAACATTCAAGCGAGTAATCCTTGGTGTTTTCAACGATATATCCGTAATTTTCAGCAAAACAGATAAACTCACGTTTTTCAAACGGTATGTCCAAATCCTTGACCATCGCTTTGGACGGGTGCAGTATTTTACCATCCTCTGTTACATTTTTGGGTAACGCAGACCTGGTCTCATTTTGATTTTTTAAAAAATCCCTTCGATCAAAGATATTTTTTAATTCAGGGTTCTTTCCAAGACCGTAAAGGGCGTAAGCCATTGCCGGAATCCTGAAAACCACCAGCCGGCCTGTGTTGTTTTTTGAATACTGGCAGTGAATGAGCAGGCCATCTTTTGGCTCTTGTTGGTTTATTGATTCACCACCATCATCGCTGTTGAACGAAAATCCGAAGGAAAACTCAGGTTCCCTGTAATAGCATGAGACTGACTTGATTTCTCCGTCTATTTTTATGGTTTCGATTGGTTTTCCCAGCCTCAGGGATTCATAGAAGTAAATCCTGTTTTCATCGTAGGTCACGAATGTGTTGAATCCTCTTTGTCGTTCAGTCCAACCGTAAGGGATGACGATTTTTTGATTTGGGGCGTTGTTTGTTGTTTTGACAAACTCGAAGGTTTCATTGCGTTTGATCACCCAAAGCATGTTGCTTATATAC
>CAYYJO010000117.1:0-2066 GCA_964472265.1 uncultured Caldisericales bacterium
GGAATCAGGCATAGAGACTTTCAGAGACAAGGATGGTGTCTGGTCGAAGTTTGACCCAATGATCTGGGCAACTGTCGATGGATTCACAAGCAAACCCATTGATGTCTGGAACTGGTACGAGCTCAGGCGGGCGACGATCAGGTGCAACAAGCCGAACCCCGGGCATCATGCATTGGCAAGAATGGAAGTTTTTTTCGATTCATTTTCGATTTCAACACAAAACATTGATGGCTACCACAAACTCGCCGGTTCAACCGTCATAAGGGAGCTTCACGGCAACATCTTCAGGAATAAATGCCTTGAAGAGGATGTCCTGCTCGATGATTTTGATGACTCGTCCATACCTCCAAAATGCCCAAGGTGTGGAGCGATGGTCAGACCTGACGTTGTCTGGTTTGGTGAGATGTTGCCGGAATCGGAATGGGAGCCAGCCCGAATAGAAGCCGAAAATTGTGATGTCTATATGGTCGTCGGAACCTCCGGTATGGTTTGGCCGGCCGCCGGACTGCCAACCATAGCAAAGAGAAAAGGCGCAAAAGTAATCATCATCAACCCCGAAACGACAGAAATCGATCAGAGAGCCGATCTTCTGATTAAGGGAAAATCTGGTGAAATACTGCCTGAAATCGTAAAACTTTTAGAAAATCAAATATAAATTTTAAAGGAGAAAAATATGGAATCACTGCCCGGAGTAGCAATACTCATCGATTTTGAAAACATCTGGTTCAGTTACAAGAACAATTATGGCCATGACCTTGATTTGAAGATGTTCTTTCCGAACCTTCGCGACATGGCAAGGTCGAAACACAAGATTTTAACAGCAATCGCCTTTGCTGACTGGCTTGAGTTCACGGAGCTGATGCCAAAGGTTCAGGGGCTTGGTTTTGAAATAAGGTATGCCCCCAAACGCCTGAAATATGGCACAGAAACGAGGAAAGAGAACATCACCGATATTGCCATGAGCCTCGAAGGATTGACTATAGCCCTTACTTTGCCCGATGTTGAACGCTTTATCCTGCTTTCTGGTGACAACGATTTCTCGGAGCTGGTCCACAGGCTGCTTCGTCTTGGGAAAGACGTGATTGTTGTAGGGCTTGAATCATCGACTGGTTCAGAGCTGATTTCGGCTGCCACAGAATTCATCCCGCTTGAGCGTGTGCTTGGCTACATCCCAGGCGAAAAAGATGACGCCGAGGCGCCAATCAAAGCCTTTATTCAGCTGATGAATCGCTGGGAGGACAGCTCGATGAGTTACATCGGTCTCTCGCATGTGGCAAAGGAGCTTTTGCCTGATTCAATCGTTGGCGACGACTACAAGGACAGGTTCAACTTCATCAACCTGCTCATCGAAAAAGGCGTTCTTCTCAAGTACGAAGTTGACACCCCATCGAAGCTCAATCGAAAGGCTGTCGGCATCAAGCTAAACAGAAAACATCCACTCGTCCGTAAAACCCTCAAGGATGTGCAGGATTTGGATTTGATAGAGTAGGTTTTTATAAAGGGAGGAAAGATGGCTCTGCCAACAATTGAAGGATTCATGATCTTCGCCTTGAGAGCTTTGAGTGATGGCAAAACAAGAAGCAAGGACGAGATTTTTGACAATGTTTCCAAGGCGACCGGATTGACCAAGGATGAGATGGGGATTAGGAACTCAGCCGGCGCATTGCTTTACAAAACCTATATCCACTGGTCACTGCTCTACATGATCAAGGCCGGGCTAGTAGAGCAGGAATCGAAAGGCGTCGGATTCTACAAAATTACTTCAGATGGAAGGCAACTCCTTGATTCTGGCGTTAAAGAGATTTTCCAAGAAACACTTTTGAAATACCCAAAATACCAGCAATATCAGGCAGATATAGCGAAGAAGCGTATTGAAACGATGAGAAGACCAATCCAGCAGGAGTCTGAGCATCTAGGCGACCCAATCTCAGTTGTCGATAATGCCTGTAGCCAGATAACCAGAAATCTGACATTGGAATTACTTGAGGTTCTTCATAAGATGAAACCATTCTTCTTTGAAAAGGTCGTGGTCGATCTCATTGAGAAAATGGGCTACAGTTCAGGGC
>CAYYJO010000118.1:0-1756 GCA_964472265.1 uncultured Caldisericales bacterium
GGTCATCAGATTTCCCTTGACTCATATAACAACCCCACTATCCATATCGAGCATATTTTGCCACAAACTCCAAGTGCTTCAGGATGGCAGTTTGACAAGCCTTATGATGAATTTGTTAATAGATTGGGCAATTTGACACTTTTAGAGCAAAAAACAAACGAATCTGCATCTAATTCTAAGGAAAAAAAGAGAAAGGTGTACACAACCTCAAAAATACTAATTACCTCAATGCTTGCTAAACCAGTTCATGCAGGCGAAGATAAAATAAAACATAAACTAATCAGGTATTTTGATAATCTGGATATAGACAACTGGAACTCCAAAATGATAGATAACAGACAAAAAGCGTTGACTGAGATAGCAAAGAAAGTTTGGGGGTTCGATTTTATAAATTAGGATTCACTCCTCTTGCATCCCAACCTTAAATGCGCTACACCGTAAGGCATGAAGAAACTCTCTGTTGCGCTTGCGCTGCTGGCCATCGTCGCCATGCCTTCCGGTGCGGGGGCTTTCATCGGCGTGCCGGTCATCTTCCCCATCACCGCCCAGCTGGATTTTGAGGGCGTAAACGACGGTATCGCCAGCGTCAGCGTCCCTGTCACCCTGACTGCCACGCTCGACCAGGCTTTCCCGCCGTTCAAACTCTCGGTTGACTGGGGCGACGGCTCCAGCGTGTCTGTGGAGTCGCGGTCGCTCACGCTTGGCCCGATCGAAAAAACCTTTGAAGCCGGAAAGTTCGACGTGACGATCCTGATCAAGGACAGCACCACCAGGTCGCGCAAGTTCGTGCGTACAATCGAAGTTAAGTAGTTTTTCGCCTCCATTGTGAAGGGAGGTGGCACGCAGCGCCGGTGGGTTCATCGTTGATCATACAAGAACCCCCTCTAATTCCCCCTTCTCAAGGGGGACAAACAAAGAAAACAATGAACTCCCCCTACCCCCTCTTATCAAGAGGGGCAAAAATAGGAAAACACTCCTTCTCCTGCGTCAGCGGGAGAAGGTGGCTGGAAGCCGGATGAGGGAGTTTATTTCTTTTCCAGATGCAGCTTTGAAACGAATTCCTGCGGTGTGATTTTCCCTGAGGATATGCTACGAAGGTCAGCCGATTTGAACGCCAGCAGATATTGTATTCCGTCGGAAGTAACAATTATTTCAACGTTTGTTGGCCAGAATCCTGAAACCTCCGACGCAGAGGCAATCGAAACCATCACACTTGCAGCCTCGCTTTGCCACGATCTTGACAAACCGAGGTCGATTTTGAAGGTGTCGCCGTCAAAGGTTGCGGTGGGACTGGATTCCAGAGACGTGAAAATGTCAGCAAAATCCTGCTTTCCAAACCCGCTGTCTGTTGGCGCAAACACAGGTTCGCCATTTGAAAGAATCTCGCCCCACAAAGCCTTTTCGCCTATCTCACCACTAAAATATGAAAGCAGGGTTTCCACTTTTACTTCAAAAGTGCGCTTGGAATGGCCGGACTTGAGGTTGAACCTGACTTTCTGAAAATTGGCAAGGTCTGTTGAAACTTTCTTCAAACTGGCTATCGCTTGAAGCGTTGAGACTGAGTATTGTCCGATTTGGGCATTATCGTTCAATTGCCTGAAAACTATGACGGTTGACTTGTCCTTTGGATCGATGGACAGATCAAGGTTTGTCTTGCTTGCCAGCTCTGCGGTGTTTGAAAAAATCTTGTTTTCCTTTTGTGGAGAGGCAACAAACATTCTACCTATCACAAAAAATCCAGCAGCCAAAACGATTC
>CAYYJO010000119.1:0-1653 GCA_964472265.1 uncultured Caldisericales bacterium
GTCTTTGGCTGGTGTTCTCGGCCTGATTGCCATAAAGTCGATCTCTGTTGAGCTGGTAATCGGGAGGATGTTGGTTACCCCGCCATCTCTTGTTGGTGCAAGAACGGTGACCGTCTTTGCCAGTTCGTCAATGAGTGCGTTGCATTTGGTTCTTGTAATCCTCATTGTCACCTCCCCAGCACTTCTTCGATTCTATAAAGCGACAGCGGCGCCTTGCTGATGTCGTTGGTTCCGGATTCGAAGTTCCATGTGGTCTCAGTCAGATACTGGAGCTGGTCGGTGATGATGTTCAGTGGAATGTTTTCCGGGCACGCTCTCGTGCATTCACCGCATCCCGTGCATCTGTCGACAAGGTGGAAGTAGTGGATGAAGTGGTACATAAGTATGTTTTTGAGGTTTGTTTCCCTGTGAAGGTAGGGTTCCTGGAGTTTTGGCATGTCCATTACGCAGTTTTCGTTGCAGTAGCAACCCGGGCATGCGTCCCTGCAGGCATTGCACATGGTGCATCTTGACAGGTGGGAGAGAATGAAGTCACGCCTTTCCTCAAACGGTTTTTCCATGTACTTTTGAACCCAGTCCGGGCCGTTTTTGTAGGGCTTTCTTCCAATCGTATCCTGAACCAGGGTGTGGTCGGCATCGATTGGCGACGGGTACTTGCAATGTATACATTTTGTTTCGAGGAAGTCGGATTTGTCGAAATAAACGGTCTGACCGTCAATGAGCGTGACGATCAGTCTGTTGCCATTTTCTTCAACAGCTTTGATGTCTGCCGGACAGGCTTCCCTGAGTCTTTCAGTGTTCACCATGCCTGAGCAGACTATTCCGAAGATCCAGAGTTTTTCCCTGTCGAGCTTTGATTCGGAGATGTTGGCAAGGATTGAGCGGTTGTCGCAGCCCTTGACCATGATTCCGATCTTCTCACCATCTTTGAGCTTTGGGATGTAGTTGGTCTTTCCGCCGGTCAGCCTTGCAAGGTTAGCCCTTGAGAACGAGTTGAAGTCGAGCTTGTCGACGTCAGCGGCTGATTTTGCAACAAAAGGTCTCATGGCAAAAGGCATGCCGTTTACAGCCTTGTAGCCGATGAATTGTGTTATCTTGCCGGCGCTGAAGGCTTCTTTTATGACTTTTCTCATGTGCTGGAGCAGCTTTTCGTTCATGCTACACCTCCAGCCTTTCGATGTTCCTCATCATTGAGTTAATGCTTCTTTCGAGCAGTGCCTTGTCGGTGTATTTCCTCTGTACGTATTCGATCCTTGACGGGTCGATGCCAAGAGCCTCGGCAACACCCTGTGCGGCAAAGAATCTGCGTTTTGCAAAGAAGTTTCCGTCAAAATGATGGCAGTCGAAATCCGGACAGCTGAATACAATGACTCCACCGGCCCCATCCATCAGCGCTTTGAACGCCACGAGAGGATTCAACCTTCCGCAGCAACTGAGCTGGATGAACGTCACTTCCGGGAATTTTTCCTGTGTCTCGGCGAGCATTCTGCCGCGAAGAGCAGCATCACAGTAGAAAACTATCAGCTTCCGTGTGACAGGTAGTGTCTGGATGTCTCTCATTGTGACTCCTTTCCGTAGATGTTCATGGCACCCCTACCTTACACATGCTACCTTAACATTGTTAAGGATTTGTTTGTTCTCGTAGCCTTCCAG
>CAYYJO010000120.1:0-1641 GCA_964472265.1 uncultured Caldisericales bacterium
TTTCAATGTCGGGCAGCACATCATCTTGAAACGCTTCGGCTGGTGAATAGAAAGTTTTGTCGGATCTCTCGTAGAGTTTTTCATATGGAGGGAATGTGTGGATGTGATCCAATGCCCGCTCGACAAGCAGAAGGTTTTCAACGGTTCTCCATTTTTTTGAGAAGGCCAGCGCCTGGAGGTCGTAGATGTTGGGCCATTTGACGCCATCCCTGAAAACCAGTTTCTGCCTGAATTCAACTGCAACCTTGTCGTAGGATTTGAACTTGAGCGTTTGAGCGAAAGAATCCAGAGCGATCTCGCACCTAAGCCTCACAAGGCGGTTTTCAATGCCTGCGCGGGCAAAAAGTGATGCCGAGATCAACTCCCTGCCATCGCTCATGGCTGAATTTTTTGGTGACAGCTCCCTGGTGCCTTCTGGTGTCAAAAGGAAATCCAGACCAGCTTTAAGGATTGGGTGATCAGATTTCACGCCCATCTCGGTGAGAAACTTGATGTTTATCTCGGAGCCTTCGTACGGGTCGTCGCTTCCGGTTGTGTGGAACAGCGTTCCCAGTGCCCCATCCGGCTGGGCAAGACTGAAACAGTGTTTCACCTGCGGGTCTTCAAGGATTTGCTCATAAAGGGCAAGCATCTCCGGAGAATTTGGGTCTTCACCCAAAATCTCAAGCCTTGTCCTGTATTTTATAGATGGGTTGCCGTTTTCGAGAAGGTTGGTTATGTCTGGGTTCATCTGAGTTCCGACGTGCAGTTTGGACAACGGGTGGCTTTTATTGGAATTGCCGTGAAGCAGAACGGGCATTCTTTAGTTGTTGGTACAGCTTCAGCAGGTTTTGGCTGCTTTTTGAGCCTGTTGAAGAGTTTGATGACCATGAAGATTGAGAAGGCTATGATGATGAAATTTACGATTGTGTTGATGAACAGGCCGTAGTTCCATGTGACTGCGCCGGCGGTTTTTGCATCGGCAAGAGAAGCGTAAGGCGAAGGCGTCTTCCCCTCTGCTATAAGGATATAGAGGTTTGTGAAGTCGACTTTTCCGATCAGCTGGCCGATCAGTGGCATTATGATGTCATCGACGAGCGATTTGACGATGGTTCCGAATGCTGCACCGATGATGAGACCGACGGCAAGATCAATGACATTTCCCTTGAGAGCGAACTCTTTGAACTCCTTGAACATCTTGCGCCTCCTTTTTTGGTAAATGATAACGGTTTTGCATGCACTTGGCAATCAGAGACAGATAGTTGTTTTGAATCGATCTGCCGAGGCGTTCGCGTTGATTTGTTGTCAAGCAATAATGGGGTGTTTCAATAACTCTGATACAACATCATTTAACTTACAGGTTAAATGTTTCTTGATTATCTTGAGAGTCATATACTACTTAAAATAGTAGAAATGACCTTCAATAACCGGCCTTCATGACCAAAAAAATTTAACCTCATATTAACCGCTCAACCTGACAAAAAGAAAACACTTTCGTATAAGCATTACAAATCTTTTTTAAAAAGGAGGTACTGATGAAAAAACTGGTATTAGGTTTCGTGATCCTGACTCTGGTTGTTGGAATGGCAAATGCATTCACCTTTGGCCATGCATCCGCCACAACCACTAAAGAGAACAAGGTAACAAGCCAATCACCGGCGC